>NZ_JABKCA010000016.1 GCF_013166655.1 Lentimicrobium sp. L6 | reverse complement strand
GCTGTAATTGCGAGTGCAAAAGTACTGCTTTATTTCGCTTTTCCTAATGTTAATTCAAATTAATTTATTGAGATAAGCCTAAGTGATGTGAAATCAGGGTTTAGTATTTGTAAAATATTTACTTTTTTATTGTCATCTTAAATAGTTTTGCTGTTTTACGGAAGGTTGTAGCTATAAATGTAATGAAGAATTGTAGCTCACCAAGGAGTAAAGCCCAGAAAAGAAGAAGAATTTGGTATATAGGAAAGGATACGAATACAAAAAATAGTATTTTCCATAATACGAATAGTTCATTGGGAACGCCGAAAAAGTCTTTTACTAATGGCATGGTAAATAATATACTTTGTCCTGCCAATGCAAATACGGTCATTATTTTAAATAATTTCCAATTGGAATCGATATTCCATTTAGATTTAAATCTGATAAAGTAGTTTTTTAGCATAGTCTGGCAAAGGTATACTATATCTAAAGTTGGTTTTTTATTATTTTGTTAAGAAGGATTTAATTTTGTCATCTATTAGTTTGATTATTTTTGTTGACCTACCTTGAATAAACAAATCTGTTATTTTTTTTGTATAAAGAGATGGTTTTGTATTTATTTCTATAATTGTTGTTCCATTTTGTTTTGCCATGATGGGTATTTGGTTTGCAGGACATACTTCTCCTGATGTTCCTATAACCAAATATACATCTGTATTTAATGTTGATTCTTGGCTTTTTAAAAAGGCATGTTGTGGAATTCCTTCGCCGAAAAAGGTGAAGTTTGGTTTTAAGAGGGAAGAGCAAGCTTTATTAAGGCAGGTGGGAGGGTGTTTATTTATTATAATTTCACTCCTATTATATATGGTGTTGCAAGATAAACAAATAAAGCTATTTGTTGTGCCATGAATTTCGTACACCAATTTACTGCCTGCTGATTGGTGAAGGTAATCTATATTCTGAGTTATAGTTCCTTCTAAGAATCCGCGTTTTTCCCAATCTGCAAGAATCCAGTGGGCTTTATTGGGTAGAAATGAATTAGGCTCTTTATAGAATAGTCTCTTTATATGAGGCCAAGCTTTATTGGGGTGATTTAAATAGTATTGAAGATCAAATAGTTTAGGATTGAAATGATTCCATATACCATCTTCTCCTCTAAATGTTGGGATTCCGCTTTCCACTGATATTCCAGCACCCGTAAAAGCAAATGTCCTTTTTGAATTAATGATTAAATGAGCAGCTTGTATGATGGACTCCATTTTTTTTATGCTAATATATTAATTCTATTTTATTCTCTTACACAATTTCGATACCATCCTCGATTTGATTATTATCTTTGCAGCCTATTAATAAGGTATTATGAAATTTGAAGATTATAATTTTTCTGAAGAAGTGAAGATGAGTATTGGTAAGCTGGGATTTAAAAAGCCTACCGATATTCAATACAAAACCATTCCCCATATTCTAAAGGGGGAGGATGTATTAGCGATTGCGCAAACTGGTACTGGAAAAACAGCGGCATTTGCGATTCCCATTATTGAGAAATTACATACTATAAAGAAACAACAATCAAGAAAAGATGGGATAAAAGCCATAGTCATGGTTCCAACCCGTGAATTGGCCATTCAGATTAATGAAGTATTTGTTGAGTTATCTGGAAATACTAGAGTCAAGAGCTTTTCCGTGTTTGGTGGGGTAGAACAAGACCCACAAATTCACAAGTTAGAAAAAGGGATTGACATTCTTATAGCCACTCCAGGGAGGTTGTTTGACTTGGTTAGCCAGGGGTTTATTAAACTCAATAGGATTAATATTTTGGTTTTAGATGAAGCAGATCATATGTTGAATTTAGGTTTTATCAAGGATATTAGAGATTTGATAAAGCATTTGCCCCATAAAAGACAAACTTTATTCTTTTCAGCCACTATTGATCAGGAAATCAAAAAATTAGCTTATAGTTTGGTGACTAATCCTATCAGAATTCAAATCTCACCAAAGGATCCAGTTTCTAAGAATGTAGATCATGCATTGGTGAATGTAGAGATGGATGACAAAAGATTTTTCTTGGAAAGATTAGTAAAAGCAAGTCCAGATGCCAAGTTTATCGTTTTCACAAGGACTAAAGTAAGAGCTGATAGAGTAGTAAAGGCTATGGAAAGGGTGAGTATTCATGCTGAAAGTATTCATAGCGATAGGGAGCAGGTGGATAGAAACTCCATAATGGATAGGTTTAAAAAAGGTGAAACCAAGCTATTAATTGCAACTGATATCAGTTCTAGAGGTATTGATATTCCAAATGTGGATTATGTAATCAATTATGATATGCCAGAGCAATCAGAAAATTATGTGCATAGAGTAGGTAGGACAGGTAGGGGAAGAGAGAGAGGCCAAGCATTTTCCTTTTGTAGTACTGAAGAGAAACCTTTATTAGTAGAAATTGAAGATTTAATTGGTAAGAAGATTCCAATTGTTGAAATGGATAGAGAAGGTTATAAAGCAATTGTAATTCAATCTAACGAAACTCATTCTGACTGGAAATCTTTGATGAAGGATATGGAAGTGGATGAGATAGCCTATAAAAAAAGAAAGAGAAAAAAGAAATAGTTTTCTCCATGGAAACCAAAAAAAGGGACTAAAATTAATTTAGCCCCTTTTATTTGCGTTCTGAATAAAACTATTCGAATGACTGTTGATATTGCTTTTGATAATAGATCCATGCCCCAAAGCCGATAATAGGCGTTAAAAACAATCCAATTAAAATGACTTTAAAAGAATTGTGCGGGAGTTTCTCAGCTTGAAATATTAGAAGAGCCATCATGACAATATAGGTCATTATTAATACGTCTGTTATCATAGAATAGGAATTTGATACAAATATACTTATTCTAAACTCCTTCTCCGGTTAAATGAATATATGTTGACAGAGAATTATTATTCGTTTAATCTAATTGATTAAATGAATTATTTTTCAGAAAAAGATTGTGTTCCATCCCAATTCTCTGGCAAACCTTGTTCAATAAAATTTTGACATCTACTAATATATAACTTGGTAGTCATATCTTCTGGTGATTCTTTTTCAATTTTTAGGAATACTTCCAGTGCTTTATCCATTTCTTTATTTCTATAGTGTTGGAGCCCATCTTTGAATAGTGCGTTGGTCGCAATTTTTGCAATTCTTACCTGATGAGGTTCGCCATCAAGAATCTCAAATATATTTACTGAGTTTCGTTTTCCCTTTACAGTGACCATATCTAGGAAACGGAATTGGTAGTTAGCCGGATTATCTAATTTTATTAGCATTTCTTGGCTGATGATGATGGAGGCTCCGTATTTTTTAGTTAATCCTTCTAATCTGCTGGCTAGATTTACGTGATCGGAAATTACTGTTCCTTCGATTCTACCTTTTCCTCCAACTATTCCGAGCATTAAATTACCAGTATTCATGCCGATTCCACTATTTATAGGTGCCTGGCCGTTTAGTTTTAGGTCCTCGTTGAACTCCTGTAGTTTTGCACGCATTTCTATAGCAGCATTGAGCGCATCATCTGGAGATTCAGGAAATAGGGCCATGATGGCATCCCCAATATATTTGTCAATAAAACCATGGTTTCGAGAAATAATAGGTTCCATATATCCCAAATAATGATTGATGAAATTGAAATTATCTCGAGGAGTCATGTTTTCAGAGATTTCAGTAAAAGATCTGATATCTGAAAACATCACTGTCATTTCTTTCTGTACTTGATCGCCTAGATGAATATCCGTTATGCTTTTTTTGTCAAGAAAGTCTAGGAATTGCTTGGGAACAAATCGATAATAGGAATTATTAATTTCACTAATATCATCAATGTAATTCTTTATTCTTTGCGACATCAGGTTGAAGCCCTCTGCCAGCTCTCCAATTTCATCATTGGTTCTTACCACACTGAAATTAGTGTTTTTACCCTCCCCAGTTTTTTGCATATTTCCTAATAATTCTTTTACGGGGAATACAATGTCCAATGTGGTCCACCTAACAAAAGTTAGGATATAGACTAGAGAAATAAATATACTGATTCCAATTCCTACAAACATCATGTATGCATTTACTGAGTTCACGTAAAAGAAATCGTCAATTTTGCTATCTTCTAATAATTGAGTATAGTTTCCTAAAATAACATTTCTGACTTGGTCATTGGCTAAATCTATATTTGCATCTTGAACCTTTGTTACACTGAGAATCAAATAAAAGATAACAATGGCTAATGGTAATAATGTAGTCATTCCACTGGCTAACCAGAGCCTATTTCTAATCTTTCCAATTGAATTTCTGAAAATTCGTTTTCTCAATTCATCTTCATAAAATAATACTTCAAGGTAAAAGATATGTACTCGGTGTTTGTGCCAGTAATAAACAAATATTGTAGAAAGAAATCCAGAAAGGGCTGCAATATATAAGTATTCATCAAATATACCTGCATTTATGGAGTCTGAAAAGTCCACGAAAAAATTGATATATGCTATGTATCCAACTGTGCTTAACATGACCAGACCAAAAATGGTAGCATGGAATATTGGAGTATAGAGTAGGTACCTCCTGCAAAAGAAATCCAATCTTGTACTGATTTCTTTCATTTTGCGCTTTCTACTAAAGTACCTTCTAAATGGATAGCTTATTAAAAAAGTGAGAATAAAACCAATTAATATGCCATAGTAGAAAATATCGAAGCTTCTATTGAAATAGATTGGACGATTTATATCAGTTGTAGAATCGGATAAGGTAAACGTATCATTAATAGTAATTTTATTACCACTCTTATTAGAAGTGTCAATGGATATGATTTGAGCAGATTGTATGCTATCTGCTTTGACTAGATTTTCGATTTTATTAGCAAAGCCATCGATCTTATTAGCTAATTCAATTTCGTCAGTTGTTAATGTGGAATCTATAATTTGAGCAAGCGTATCTTGTTTAGCTCTTTTCATGATAGGACCATCAGGTCTTATCGTAATAGGGCCAACCTGTTCTTCTCTGTCAGGACTTAGTATTCCTTTTTCCAAATATTCTGGAATATTCTGAATCAGCATCATTCCCATAAATGGCATTAATAGAAAGAAATAAAACAATCCAGAGACGATAAATATCCTGAGCGATTTATATTTTGGGATTTTCTTCATAAAAACAGATAGTCTTAATACCTAATGGACGAATTATAATTATAAAAGTGACAGTAAATATACTAAGAATTGGCAAATGGCCACTTGAAAGCGTTTTTTTAAATAATTATCCTATTTATTATTCATTCTCAGAGATGTATTTTTCGTATAAATCAGGTCTTCTTGTTTTTGTTCTTTCAATAGCTTGATCGTATTTCCACTCCGCTATTTTTTTATCATTTCCTGAGAGGAGGATAGCTGGAACTTCTTGTCCATTAAAGTTAGCAGGACGAGTATAAACAGGAGGGGAGAGTAATCCATCTTGGAAAGAATCGGAAAGGGCAGAGGTTTCGTCACCCAAAACGCCAGGGATTAATCTGATTAAACTATCTGCAACTATCATGGCTCCAATTTCACCACCACTTAATACATAATCACCCACACTAATTTCTAAGGTGATATATTTTTCTCTCACGCGCTCGTCTACTCCTTTATAATGGCCACAAAGAATCATTATATTTTCAAAAGAAGACATTCTATTGGCCATCCCTTGATTAAATACTTTACCATCGGGAGTCATAAAAATAAGCTCCTCATATTTTCTTTGACTTTTTAATTCCTCTATGAGTTTCACAATGGGATCAGCCATCATCACCATTCCAGCACCACCACTAAAGGGATAATCATCTACTCTGCGATGCTTGTTTGTAGAATAATCTCTAATATTATGAAGGTGAATTTCGGCTTTGTTCTTATCAATAGCTCTTTTTACTATGGAATGACCAAAAGGGCCTTCAAACATTTCGGGAAATATGGTGAGTATATCAATGCGCATTTGACTAATTTTTGGCAAAGCTAACTAATTATTAAAATATTCGTAATTTAGAAACCCAAATTTCACTTTTATGGCACAGAAAATTATAATTACATTCATAGCATTTATCTTATCTTTTTCTGTATTGCATTCTCAGTCTTATCAAGACCTTGATAAATTGAAATCTCCGCAAGAGAAAGTCGATTTATTACTGGAGATGGCTAAACCCATGCGCAAAAAAAAATCGGATTCAGCAATTTTTATCTATAATAAGGCATTGCTTATTGCTAAGGAAAATAAATTAGCAAAATCAGAAAGTGAAATAAACAAAAATATTGGATTTGCTTTTTACTATAAAAAGGATTTCAAGAAAAGTAAAGAGTTTATTAAATTATCTATTGATATAGCTGCGGAATTACAGGACTTTAAGATTTTGAAATCTAGTTATAGTAAGCTGGGGGTTATTAATTATATTGATAGAAATTTTGATAATGCTATTACGAATTATCGATTATGTATTTTAAATGCTGAGCATATCAATGATAGTATTACAATTGTAGCAAGTGAGTTTATGATAGGGGTTTGTTATTATCAACAAGGAAACTATCCTAAGGCTTTAGAATCTTATCAATTGGCCTTGGTTATGGCGGAGAAAACTAATCAATTATCACGTCAGGCTTTAATCTTAAATAATATTGCTAATATTCAAGATGAGTTGCAGAATTACCCATTAGCTTTGAAGTATTCTGAGCAAGCATTAGAAATAAAAATGCAACTCAAAGATGAAAAAGGAGCAGCAGAAACTAAAGAGAATATGGCAACTGTTTATTCTAAAATGGAAGATTATGATAAAGCTTTAGGTTTATATGAGGATATCTTAGCGTATAAAGAAGAACAAAAAGACAATGCCGGATTGAGTATTACTTATATGAATATTGGATATATTTATGAAAAACTGGGAAAGTTTCAGAATGCATTGGACTATTATTCTCGTTCGCTTCATTTATTGTATCAGCAAGACGATAGTAAGAATATTGCCGTTTGTTTAAATAATATCGGAGATATATATTATGCATTAGGAAAATACAAACAAGCCATAGACTCCTCTGAGAAAAGTTTAGAAATTGGCAAAAAGCTTCAGTCTAAAACTAATGTTAGATCCTCCGCTTTATCACTCACAAAAAGTTTTGTGAAGATTAATCAATATAAGCCAGCTTATGAATATCATGTACTGTATTCTCAGATGAAAGATAGTTTGTTCAATGAGGAAAGTGCAAAGCAGCTTCAGGAAATGGAGACCAAATATCAAACAGAGAAAAAGCAACAAGAAATTGAAAAGCAAAATCTAACCATAGAAAAACAACATGCACAAAGTCGCAGTCAAAGAATTATGCTATTTGCCATGTTTGGAGGTTTGCTTTTAGTTGTTTTAATCGCAATACAGGTTTTTAGAGGATATAAACAGAAGAAGAAGGCCAACGCTTTGCTAGAAAGTAAGAATATTGAAATTGAAGAAAAGAACAGCAATTTGAATATTGCAAATATTGCGATTACAGAGCAAAAAGTAGAAATTGAAGAGAAGAATCTAAATATTATGGATTCCATTAGATATGCCAAACGAATTCAGCAAACTATATTACCTCGTGATCAATTTGTAGAAAAGCATTTGCCTAATTCCTTCATCCTATATAAACCTAAAGATATTGTTAGTGGTGATTTTTATTGGATGGAGAAGGTAGACAATACCATTTATGCCTCTGCTGTAGATTGTACCGGTCATGGAGTTCCTGGAGCCTTTGTGAGTATTGTGGGTTATAATAGTTTGAACAGGACTTTGATGGAGTTTGGTTTGAGACAGCCTGCCGAAATTTTGAATAAACTAAACGATTTGGTAGTAGATACTTTCGTAAGACATTCTGATAGTGATGTTAAAGATGGAATGGATATGTCCTTGGTGAGTATTAATTTGGATACCATGGAGGTTGAATTTTCCGGTGCACAGAATCCTCTCTATATTGTAAATGGGGATGGTATAGAAGAAATTAAAGCCAACAAACAGCCCATTGGCTCTTCTTTAGAACCAAAGAAATTTGACAATCATGTGGTAGAAACGAAAAAGGGAGATATGGTTTATTTATTTTCCGATGGATATATTGATCAGTTTGGAGGTCCAAAAGGGAAGAAATTCATGAGGAAACGATTTAAAGAACTGCTTTCTAGCATTCATCAAATGGATGTGAAAACACAAAAGCAACATCTCGACAATACCATTATGGATTGGATGGGAGAGGAGGAGCAATTAGATGATATTCTGGTAATGGGATTTAGAGTTTAGTCGTGAATGAGCCAAGTCTCTAATGTAGAATAGAGTTCTTTGGGTTTTATAGGTTTCGACAAATAATCATTCATTCCTACAGCTAAACATTTCTCTTTATCACCTTTCATCGCATTAGCGGTCATGGCTACTATAGGTAAGTCTTTGGCACTTAGTTCTTTTCTTATGGCAAGAGTGGCTTCTAATCCATCCATCTTTGGCATTTGAACATCCATTAATACCAAGTCATACTTTTTGTTTCTAGTAGCTAATAAGGCTTCAAGACCATTTTGAGCAACATCTACAATAATTCCTGCCTTTTTTAATAAGGCCATTGCTACTCTTTGATTGATTAAATTGTCTTCGGCTAATAAAACACTAGTAGTAGATGGTAATTCTTTGAGCCTATTCAGGTGATCGATATTATGGTCTTGAATGGGATTTCCCTTCTGCTCAGAAATACCTAGGACATTAATTACGCTATCGAAAAATACAGATTGTTTCACTGGCTTGGTCATATAAGCAATATTCCCCAATTCTTTGAAAATCTTCTTTTCGCCCCAAGCCCCTACCGCAGTTAGAACTACAGCAGGGATTTGGCTGGTTTCTCTTATTTCTTTGAGCAATTGGTAACCATTCATTTCGGGCATTTGAAAATCAGTAATTAATAAATTGAAATAACCTTCTTTCTTGCTCCTGAAAAATTCTAAAGCCTCTTTTGGGAATTCAAAAATATCTGAAACAAAGCCATAGGCTTTTAGTGTTTCTCTAATAATGACCCTGTTGGTTTCATTATCGTCAACAGCTAAAACTCTAAGATTATGAAGTTTTTCTGGTAATTTAAATAGTGTGTCTTTGTTTTTCTTTGAATCGTTAAAACATGCGGTAAAGAAGAAGGTACTTCCTTCATTCACTTCACTTTCTACCCAAATATCACCATGCATTAAATTAACTAATTGCTTGCAAATACTCAAACCAAGACCTGTGCCTCCAAACTTTCTTGTAGTAGAAGAGTCCGCCTGAGAAAAGCTTTCAAAAATAGCTTGTTGCCGATCCTCGGGTATTCCAAGTCCCGTATCTTTAACTCCAAACACAAGGTTGATTGCAGAAGAGTCTTGACATTCATTATGCTTATTTTTGTCAATGTCAACAGTGATGTTGATTTCTCCTTGCTCCGTAAATTTTAGTGCGTTGCTTACTAAATTGGTTAGTATTTGTCTTAATCTTGTAGGATCTCCGATAATAAATTGAGGAACATCTGGCTTTACAAATAGATTAAGTTCAAGACCTTTGTTTTCTACTTGTTGGATGATAACGTCTGAAACTGCTTCAACAACTTCGTGTAAGTTGAAATCAATATCTTCCAATTCTAATTGACCAGCCTCTATTTTCGAGAAATCGAGAATGTCATTTATTAAATCTAATAAAAGGTCAGCGCTATCTTTTGCCATTTTGAGGAACTGATATTGTTCCATGCTTAAATTAGTGGGTAAAACCAATTCCAACATCCCGATAATTCCATTCATTGGAGTTCGGATTTCATGACTCATATTGGCAAGAAATTCACTTTTTGCTTTGTTTGCAGCCTGTGCCGCTTCCATTGCAATTTCAATATCATGAGCTTTATTCTCCAATTCTCTATTTAATGCTAAAATTCCTCTATTGGTTTCCTCTAATTCGTGATTAATAGATTCTATGGTAGAATTTTGTTCTTGTAGTTCTTTAAGTAAATAAAAGAGCTCATTATTCTGGGCATTTATTGTTTCTACTAAACTACTATCGCCTCTTTCAATAGTTTGTAAAAAAGCTTTTTGAATTTTCTTAATATTCTCCTCATCCAATAAAGTGACATAAGGAGGAAGCCATTTTACAGCGGTAATGATAGTTCCTCTAGTACTTGTTTGAATATCAAATTCATCCATTAGTCTTTGTGAGCCCATAAGACCAACTCCCATACCTTTTTTTGATTGAAAAGAACCTGAGTTGATCAAATCCAAGTCGATAATTCCGTCTCCTTGATCAGCAAAGACAAGAACCAAGCCATCGGAGCCTCTTTCTCGAGTTGCAATTGAAAAGTTTAGGGTTCCATGACTTGCATGTTCAATAATATTTCTGGTAAGTTCAGATATTGTGGTTCCAATACGAATTTTGTTCGTATTGTCATACTTTATTTCTTGAGCTAACATGGAGCCCAAATTACGACCACGAACCACATCTGACTCAAATTGAATCTTAAGTTCGCCTACATTATAAAGTGTGGCTGATGATAAGAACGGTAGCGTCGTCATTGGATCTAGAAAATTGATTTAAAATATATTCGGCATTCTTTTGTGGAGCTAAAGTCCAGTCTATATCTTCGTGTTTCCATCGAGAGGTAATTCCATCGGAGTACATACAAAGGGAATCTCCTGCTTTAAAAGGAAATTCAAAAACCCGTGGAGTTCTCATATTATGCCCCATTATCCCTCCAAAGGAAAGTAAATTTTGTTTACCATTGTTTGTCATTAAAAAACTTTCAATGTTTCCAGTTCCACAAAATGATATTTTTTCTTGTTCTGTATTTATGGAAACTAAACCCATAACCACTCCTCTTGTTCCTCTAATAGATTGGTGAATGTTTTTCATTAAAGCATCGAGAGGAAGTTCTGCTTTTTGTATGATGGCTTGTTTGGCGAGTTGGGAAGCGATATTGGCTTCTTTTCCATGACCTAAACCATCGATACAAGCTGCAACACAATTGTTTGAGTTAATATGAGTAATGACATGGCCATCACCATTTAAGGTTTCACCAGGTTTTGGTCTGGATGCCACACCCGTTTCTAATTTTGAATTGTTTCCTAACCATTGTTTAGGTGGTAACCATTTACGTGATCTTATACAGTTTTTAAAAGTATGTAAATCGTCAAAATAGATTTCATTAATTTCAGAATGAGGTTCCGGATTTACTTCTAATTCATCGCTAAATCTTCTAATGCTTCCTAAGCCAAGTCCCAATGTATTAGCATTGCTTACTCCATCTTTAAGCACATCATTAAAATTTGAAATTCCCTCCCCAGAATCACAACACCAAAGCTCAATGGCTTTTTGGTTGATGTTATTTTCTAATTGGCAGATAACTACTTTTCCGCTGCCTCCACCATGTTTTAATACATTGGTAACTAACTCTGTTACAATAATTGCAATTTCACCAGTTTTTACTTGGTTAAAACCTATTTGGGAAGCCAGTACAGCTGACTTCCTTCGACAGACTCCAACATCAGATTCATTATCTATAGGGAAACTTAAAATATGACTTCGTTTTACTTCCATTTCATGAGTCGAATTAGTGTTCCAGTATTTACTTCTGTTCTTATTTCAAAGGAGTCTACCAGTCGTTTTGCCCCAGGTAAGCCATAACCCATACCGCCTCCAGAGGTATAGCCATCGCTCATGGCCAAATCAAGGTTTTCTATTCCTGGGCCTTGGTCTTCAAAGGTAAATATGAGTGCATTATGCCCATCGAAATAACCTTGGTTAATGGTTACTTCACCTCCATTTGCGTATTGGTACATGTTTCTGAGTAGTTCGCTAACAGCCGTGGTTATTCGAGTTTGCTCAACGATTCCCATTTTGAAATCCTTGGCATACTGTCGTGCCATTTGACGAACTTTTACTATATCGTTTTCTGTTTTCACAGGAAAAACACCCAGCTCAGTCCAATCGCTATCATATTCAAAAGCTTGCATAGTCTGAACTTTTTAATCATCATTGATGGAGGCCATTCTTCTTTCAAGAAGCTCCATTCCTCGTTCCATATTTAATGCGGTATCAACTCCTGGCATTTCGAGGCCGAGTTCTACTAGGGTTATTGCTACTGCTGGTTGCATACCTACAATTACTACAGCCGCATCCATAATGCTTGCCATAGATGCCATTCCTGAAAGCATTCTGCCAATGAAACTATCTACCATTTCTAAAACAGAAATATCAATTAGAACTCCTTTGGCTCCTGTTTTCTCAATTTCATTTAGAATTTGAGATTGTAATTGGAGGGCAAGTTTGTCGTGCATATCTACCTGAATAGATACGATTAAATATGAGCCTATTTTTATAATAGGGATCTTTTTTTCTTGAAAATGATCCATTATTCCTCTCTTTCTTCTATTTCTTCCATACTACTTGCTATGACTGCTCCCGATTTTTTATTTTGCTTCATAGCATAAATCATGGCGTCTTGTAATGTTGCTTTGGTTCTAATGATAGATAAATCAATTCCAAGGTGAACAATGGTTTGTGCTATAGCAGGACTAATTCCGCTGATGATACAATCGGCGCCTAAAAGCCTTGCAGAAGTTACTGTTTTTAAAAGGTGATTTGCCACTTGAGTATCAACAGTCGGTACTCCAGTGATATCAAGAATGGCCATGGTGCAACTGGTATCCACAATTTTTTGAAGAAGATTCTCCATCATGATTTGAGTTCTTTGGCTATCTAAAGTTCCAATTACAGGAAGGATGAGGATATTGTCCCAAACTTTACTTACAGGACTCGAAAGTTCCATTAAATCTTCTTGTTGTTGAACAATAGTCTTTTGTTGTTCTTGGATTTTCTTTAGTTTTTCTTGAAGATCATTTTGCATATTAATACTTTGTTTGAGCTCATAGGTGAGATCGTCAATTAAAATATTAATAGCTTCTTCAATACCAGTGAGATCATCTTCAATATTTGATTCAACTCTGATATCTAAATCTCCAGCAGCTACTGATGAAAGTACATCTTCAATATGATCGATGCGTGCTTTTACATTTGATAATTCTAAATTTTCTTCCATTTTTTTATGATCTTTTACTTTTCAACCATTCTATAGCTTTTTCTTCAGATTTGAAAAAGTCACCATTTATTTTAATAACACCTGTTTTGATTAAGACTCTTGCTACCATTCTGTTTGCGGCACTCCCACCAACAAAGGCAATATCGGTTGCTCCTGTTGTGGCTAATCCTTTGCTTGAAGCTTCACGAGTTTCTCTGTTTTCGACTTTGTCGTTAATACTCATTATGGTGAGTAATTGTTTATAGGGTTTTCCTTCAAATTTTTCTTTTACTGTATTAATGACTTCTTCAACATCCTTTCTTAAGTAATCACCAACAAACTCTATGAAGGTAATTCCAGTTTTGTCATCATACCAAATTTTATGTTTCATGTCTGAATTGTTTAATAATTGATTTCTTATTGTAAATGTAATGATTTTGGTTAATAAAAACAATAGAATTTGAGTATAATCCCAAATAATAAAAAGCTAGTAGAAAAGGCTTGTTAATTTTTGTATATTAGTTAATTGAAATAAATAGATTATTAGAAAACTCGATTTTTATGTTCCTATTAGCTCGAAATATTATCGGTTGTTGGCTTCTTTGTTTGGTATTTCCTCTTTTTGGAGCGGCAACTGATGTTGGAAATAATGGGATATATGCTAAAAATGGTGTTTTAGATCTGCGTGATTGGGATGAGAAAAGTATTATTGAATTACCTGGGGAATGGGAGTTTTATTGGAATAAACTGATAAGGCCACACCAGTTTATTTTGAATATGAATCCAGAATATCTTTACTTCCCTCACCTTTGGGGTGATTTGGAGGGTGATTCCTATTCATCTTATGGATATGCAACTTACCGATTGACCTTACTGATGCCCAAAACCAATGAAATACTCGCCTTTAGGCTTCATGACTTCTATTCTGCTTATGAATTTTATATGGATGGAAAGCTCATTGCTAAGAATGGTGTGGTATCTGACAAAGAGGAAGAGTCAGTTCCGCATTGGCTTCCTCAAGCATATCCCTTTCGGGTTCATTCAGATAGTATGGAACTCGTTATTCTAATCTCTAATTTTCATCATAGTAAAGGTGGTCTTATTATACCTCCACTTTTAGGTAAAGCCAAAAATGTACTTCAGGAAAGAGAAAAACTTATTGGTATAGATCTGCTTTTGACAGGAGCATTACTCATGGGAGGATTGTTTTTTATGGGGTTGTTTATTTTTGGTAGGCATAATAAAGCTATTTTATATTTTAGCATGTTTTGTTTGGTTTACAGCTATAGGATTATCGGGACAGGGGAGTATTATCTTCATTCCATATTCCCAAATTTAAGTTGGCACCTGACGGTAAGGCTAGAATATATTACCTTGTTTTTGAGTCCCTTCTTTTTTATGCTTTTTATTCAATCGGTATATCCACAAGAAACCAAAAAGTGGGCAGCCAATGTTTTAAAAGCCATGTCATTGGTATTGGTATTTATCACCATTTTCTTAAGTAGTAAAATTTTCACCTTTTTGATATTACCATTTTTTGGGATTTTATTTGTTTATATAGCCTATGGAACATGGATTTTTGTTTTTGCTGCTTATCGAAAGAGAGCAGGATCTTTTTATGGAATAATAAGTGTTCTTGTCCTTTTTAGTGTTTTTGTAACTCATATCTTGAATTATATGGGCTATTTACCTGCTTATCCTTATTGGTATTTCATTGGGTATTTATTATTCTTTTTCTTTCAATCTCTAATTCTATCTTATCAATTTGCTTATTATTTTAAGCAAGCCAAACTAAAAGCTGAGCAAGGAGCTAAGGTTAAAGCAGAGTTTTTGGCTACTATGAGTCATGAAATCAGAACACCTATGAATGGTGTCATTGGAATGACAGATCTTCTAAAACGCACGGATCTTACAAAGGAGCAATTTGAGTATGTGGAAACTATAAAAATAAGTGGAGATAATCTATTGACCGTAATTAATGATATTTTAGATTACTCTAAGATTGAGCAAGGAAAAATGGAGTTGGAATTGCAAAGTTTCAATTTAGTAGAAACGGCCGAAGATGTACTCGCTCTGCTTTCCTCTACTGCAGCAAAAAAGAAACTGGAGCTTTTGTTAACTTATGATGATAATTTGCCGAAATATATTATTTCTGATCCACATCGGTTAAAACAAGTACTTGTTAATTTGATAAATAATGCCATAAAGTTCACTTTTGAGGGAGAAATTCTGCTGCATCTTGGAATAATAAACAGCTCGGAGGAGGGTGTTGAAGTAGAGTTTAGAGTGAAAGATACAGGCATCGGTATTCCAAAGGATAAGATTGATCGTTTGTTCCAATCGTTTTCACAAGTGGATGCAAGTATTGCAAGACGCTTTGAGGGTACTGGCTTAGGATTAGCCATCAGTAAGCAATTGGTAAATTTATTAGGTGGCCAAATTGGACTGGAGTCGGAAGAAAACAAAGGGTCTGTATTTTATTTCACTATTCTTGCAAAGATGGACAAGTCGGAACATTTACCAGGAAACATATCTGATGAATGCATATTTGAAAATAAAAGAGCTTTAATACTTGATGATAATGAAACCAATTTAACCATTTTAACGAAGCAATTGTCTATTTGGGGATTTGAGGTTTTTGCTTTTCAAGATCCTTTATTGGCCATAGAGAAATTTGAAGTACTAAATATCGATTTAGCAATTATAGATATGCAGATGCCCGATTGTTTAGGTATTGAGGTAGCTTCGAAAATAAGAACTACATCAGGCTTTTCTGCTCTTCCGATCATTATTCTTTCTAGTATTAAAGTAGATTTTAGTCCACAAGAAAGAGATTTGTTTAATATCTATTTAATGAAACCTGCCCGCGAGCATAAATTATGTCGTTCCATTAGGTTAGCTATGGGATTATTAGAGGATGATAGAAATAAAATGATTCTAGCTAAGACGGATTCTAGCTTTAAGTTATCGGAGTTAAAGATATTAGTTGCCGAGGATAATCTAATCAATCAGAAAGTAACATTGAGTCAGTTAAAGAACCTAGGCTTAGAAGCCGACTTGGCGGTGAATGGTCGCTTGGCTGTGGAAGCTTGTATGGAAAAAGATTATGACATAATTTTAATGGATGTGCAAATGCCTGAAATGGATGGTTTGGATGCTACTAGAAATATTCTCAAACATCATCAGGACTTAGGGAGAAAAGCACCATTGATATTTGCCATGACAGCAAATGTATTAGGGGAGTCTGAAGCACAATGTTTAAATGCTGGGATGAAAGATTTTATTTCTAAACCAGTAAATTTTGAAGATATGAAAAAGGTTTTTAAAAAGTGGATGGACTAATTTCAGTTAGCGCATATCAATAACATCTACATTTGGATATTTTGCAGTGTCAAATGTAAAACTGTCTGATGGAATTTCACTATCAGTAACAAATTGCTTGATTTCATAAGAAAATATGTTTCCATCAAAATCGTACATGGTAAACTCCGAAAGCTGTAATAATTCCTTATTTACTGATAATACAACATAATCGAAATTAGAGTTTTTATCTTTTGGTTTAAGATTTAATTGATAAAAAGATACGCCTTCTTTAATAATGTCATCTCCTAGTTTTGAGGTATAGTCATCATTATAGCTCGATAATAGTTTAGTAGGGCTGAAGCCTTCGTCATCACTAACTTCATTGACTTGTACTTCTTCGCTGTCTGCTAGATAAGTCCAAAGGGTTTCTCCGTCGCATATAACTTCTTGTCCGGCTATATTTAAATGGTATTTGTTACCTGCTACAATTAATGTTCCATTGGTAGTCTCGTCAATCTCCGCTTCTAAATTCACCATTTTATAAGCAAAACTGGTTTTAATATTTTTATAGGAGTTAGTTTTTGTACTAAGCTCCTCAAGAATATCTTCTGCTTTTTGAGCAAAACTCATGTTCATGAAACTTAAGCTAATGGCAAGTATGATCATGTATTGAATACCTTTTTTCATTGTAATAGTATTAGGATAATTTATTAAATAGCGAGCAAAAGTACAATAATTCAATTATTATTCTAGCTCTTTAGCATAAAGGTCTTTCAAAAACTGTTCCAAAGCCATTTCATTGGCCACACGAACTTCTCTTGCTTTACTTCCTTCAAACTGTCCTACAATGCCAACGGACTCTAATTGATCTATAATTCTGCCTGCCCTATTATATCCCAGTTTAAGTTTCCTTTGAATTAAAGAAGTTGAACCTTGTTGAGCATTTACTATTACTCTTGCAGCATCTTCAAATAATTCATCTCTATCGGCAATGGTAATTTCAGAACCTTGGTCTCCTATGTCACTTTCGCTTTCTGGCAGAATATATGCTGAAGTATAGGCTCTTTGGCTTCCAATAAATTCAGTAATGCTATCAACTTCAGGCGTATCAATAAAGGCACATTGTATTCTGACCATATCGTTACCAGTTGACATTAACATATCTCCACGACCAATTAATTGATCTGCTCCTCCTGAATCAAGGATAGTTCGAGAATCGATTCTTGATGTTACTCTAAAAGCAATGCGAGCTGGGAAGTTGGCTTTAATAATACCAGTAATAACATTTACTGATGGACGTTGAGTGGCAATGATTAAGTGAATTCCGATGGCACGAGCCAACTGGGCCAAACGAGCAATTGGTCCTTCAACTTCCTTACCTGCCGTCATCATTAAATCAGCAAACTCATCCACAACCAATACTATATATGGCATGTATTTGTGGCCGTTATTTGGATTTAATCGACGAGCAATAAACTTGGCATTATATTCTTTAATATTTCTTACTTGAGCATCTTTTAATAAATCATAGCGGTTATCCATTTCCTTCACTAAGGAGTATAGTGTTTGAACAACAGCTTGTGTATCTGTTATGATTGCCTCTTCGCTATCCGGAAGTTTGGCTAAGAAATGCCTTTCAATTTTGCTAAATAAAGTAAGTTCTACTTTTTTAGGATCAACCATAACAAATTTTAATTGTGCTGGATGTTTTTTATAAAGTAGTGAGGTAATGATAGCATTTAAGCCTACAGATTTACCTTGCCCTGTAGCACCCGCCATAAGAAGGTGAGGCATTTTGGCTAGATCGAAAATGTAACTTTCATTGCTAATGGTTTTTCCCATTACTACTGGTAGTTCATAAGTTGAATCCTGAAATATTTTGGATTGAATGACAGCACGCATGGGAACAATTTCGGGTTTGCTATTTGGTACTTCAATTCCAATGGAACCTTTTCCAGGAATTGGAGCAATAATTCTAATTCCGAGAGCAGAAAGACTCAAAGCAATATCATCCTCTAAGTTTCTGATTTTAGAAATCCTAACTCCTGGTGCAGGAACAATTTCATAGAGGGTGACTGTTGGTCCAACAGTAGCTTTTATCTTTTGAATCTTAATATTATAGTGATTCAAAGTCTCAACAATTCTGTTTTTGTTGGCTTCTAATTCTTCTTTATAAATATTAATTTTATCCGAACCATGATCTTCAAGAATATCAATCTGAGGGAGTTGATAGTCAGATAAATCCTCAGTAGGATCATAAGGTGTATCAATACTGTGAGATTTGGTTTCCTCAACCACTTCTTCTTTCCCGATGGACACATTCATGCCTGTTACACTTTCTGTTTCAATATCACTAATAGACTCAGATATATGTGATGAAGATTCAGTTATTGTATTTTCAATTATATCAATTGGCATTGACTCGTCTAATTCCAAATCTAAATTGGGGTTGTTCTTCTTTTTTAGTTTTGTTTCCTCTTCGTGAACAAGGGTTATTGGCCCAGAGTTATCTTCTTCCTTTATAATGACGGGTTCTGGTGTTGGAACAGAATCCTGCCATTCCTTGTCATCTTCTGTTTTTTCTATTTCCTTTACAGCATATTCGTTGGTATTGTATTTGTCGCCATTATTATTTTCATCAAAATTGGTAGTCGTTTCATCCTTATCCTGGATGTTGTTTTTGCTTTTTTGAGCATAAAATCTATTAAACCATTTCATAGGAAAGTTAAAATGGACAATAAGAAACGAAATGAGGCTAAATGCAAGAATGATTATTAGTCCTGTCATGCCCATAAGACCTTGAATCCATGAAGAAACTTGATGTCCGAAAGTGCCTCCTAAAATAGCTAAAGCGGAATGGTGGAAAATACTTCCAAAGAAAACAGCAGACCAAAGCATGGTTACAAATGAAATTTTGAGTGTTTTCTTGAAAGGAAGAAAACTTATTCTAAGGGTAAGATTGCTTCCCATTAAAAAGAAGATAAGGATGAAAAGAAAGGAAGCGATACCAAACATTTTGTAAATAAAAAGATGTCCCAGCCAAGCCCCTAAATATCCTCCCCAATTATTTACAGGGACGGTCCCACTTAAATCGGACCATTCAAAATTATAAACTTTATCGTAGTCGGCCGTCCAATAAAATAAATAAGACAGAAAAGAAAAAGTCATGTAAATGGAAAGAAGAAGAAGAAATATTCCCAGACTCAACTTGAATTTATCCGATTGAATAAATGACAGGGAAGGAGCTTTTATTGAGCTTTTCTTCTTGGTTTTTGTTGAGCTTTTTTTAGGGCTTTCTGGTTTTGTTTTGTTTGTCTTCTTTGCCATCCGGATATACTATGTTTAATACAAAAATAGGGTAAAATTAGGAGGAGGGTAGAAGGATGCCGTAAAGTTGTTAAAAGGGAATTGTGCACAAAATATCCATTTCTACCACATGTTCTGATAAGATAATTAGGAGATTGAGGTTGGGTTTATTGCATGTGAAGTCATTTTCTAGGTTTTAAACCCAAAATAATGGTGCTATTTTTGGATGGTAAGGCTTCAAAAATAAAGAGACTAAATCCAATAAAGGAAATAGCCTCTTTTCAAAGTGAAATGAATGAGATGTGTTTTTATTGTTTCACAACTTTTACAGAATGCTGAGCATTTAAAGTTTCTACTTCTACAAAGTAAACACCGTTTTTTAGGCCTGCCATTTCAATGGTCATATAAGCATCTGTTCCTTGAATTCTATTTACTATCTGACCAACAAAATTAAGAATACGAACTTCTTTAATTTGCTCTTGAGATTGCACTTGTAATAAATTGTTAGTAGGGTTTGGGAAGCATGTAATGTTTTGTTTTGCATCCATTTCCTCTACTTTCACATAGGTCCCATTATACTTGTAAATACCACCGCTACCATCTGCACCGGTGAATCCACCGCTCCATCCTTGGTGGTTTTCATTAAGAGCTATAAAAGTGTGTTGGTCAACATCTCCATCATTTACATTCCATGTGATACCTCCATCTTGTGTCCAGGCAGAACCTGAGTTATCAGTAGCAGCACCAGTGGCTACAGCAAACAAAGTTCCATCAACGAAATCTAAACCACTCATAAAAATAGTTCCTGTAGTATTTAACTCAGTCCATGTTTCTCCACCATTTTCAGTGTTCCATACACTTCCAGTATTGTTGATGAGTAAACCATAGTTATTATCTGAAAAAGCAATGTTTCCACTTGATGTTGCACTACCGAAATCTGAAATGGGACTCTGGAAAGCTTCCCAGTTGAAACCTTTGTCAGTCGATCTGAAAATTCTTCCTTTATTTGTTGTATACCAAATAGAATTTGCTGTACTATAAATTTGGCCGACATAACCATATTCACCAGAAATGGGAGTAGGAATATTAGCTTCAGGAACACGTGTCCAATTAGCACCATAGTCATTAGTTGTATAGTTTTCATAGTAGCCATCAATTGGGTCACCTTGACAAAAACCATTACCATCAATATCCATCCAAACAACGTTTGAGAAAGAAGATGCTGCAGTGTAAGAAGCCGATTCCTGACGTGCCCAAGTTACTCCTCCATCAGAAGTATGGAAAATGCCACCTTGCCCTGAGGTGTTAGGGTATCCAACAGCCCATGCTTTATCTACGTCAATGGCTGTAATCATTGCAATATCTACGGTTGAAGATCCAACATCAATCATACCAGCAGTCCATGTGGTACCACCATCAATAGTTTTGCTGAAATTTTGTCGATGTTCGCTAGATGCAGAACCATCATAAGCAGAGATCCATACAATATCATCGTTAACAATGCTGATGTGTTTTACTCCTGTTGATTCATCAGGGAAATTTGGACTTTGAATCATCCATTGTGCTTGCACACTAATAGTAAGTACAAGACTCATTAAAAAAAGTAATGTTTTTTTCATAGAAATA
Source organism: Lentimicrobium sp. L6 (assembly GCF_013166655.1). Classification (NCBI taxonomy): domain Bacteria; kingdom Pseudomonadati; phylum Bacteroidota; class Bacteroidia; order Bacteroidales; family Lentimicrobiaceae; genus Lentimicrobium; species Lentimicrobium sp. L6. The sequence continues at coordinate 52,983 of NZ_JABKCA010000016.1, read as the reverse complement.
TTTTTAAATTATTAAAATCTGTGTACTTCAAATTTAGATAATAGTTAAGTTCTATTTTATGAATGTTTCTAAGTGATTTTCACGAATGGCATGCTTTATTGGATATTCAGAAACAAAAATTAGGATATTTACATATGTAGTAACATGCCGTTTAGCTTGAGGTGGAAATTGTTTATTGCTTATTTAATTTAATTGATCAGCCATTAATGCTCCATATTGGGATTGGATTGTTATTTTTCGGATTCACCCAGTCGAAGTGTAAAAATTAGATTAAGAATGGTTTATGAATCTCTAAACATCAGTGAAGGCAGTTGTTTGCAGATAATTTTGCATGTCTTTTGTTTTTGTGTTGGTATCATGGAATTCCAAGGTATTAATAGAAAGGAGATATTTAGTGGCCAATAGAAGAATAATTAGGTTCCTATTGAAAAACTATAAATGGGCTGAGATTAATAATTATTAGGTGTTTTTCTGAAGGTTACTGTTGTTATGTAGGGCTAATGTTTGTAGGCTTTGTAGGGGATTATACTTAGGGTTGGTTTTTTGATAAATCTGATTTATAGCCATCATGTAAATATATGGATGATATAAACATAAAAAAGCCTTAAATCATATGATGAAATAAGGCTTTCTTGTATTGTAAAAATGTATGGTTAGTCGATAATTATAACTTCTTCCATTTTATCACCAGCTTGAATTTGATCAACGATATCAACGTTTTCAATTACTTTTCCAAAGCAAGTATGGTTTCGATCTAAATGAGCAGTGTTTTCACGGCTGTGGCAAATGAAAAACTGAGATCCACCAGTATTTCTTCCTGCGTGAGCCATACTTAATACACCACGATCGTGACGTTGGTTTTCTCCACTTAATTCACAATTGATTGTGTAACCAGGTCCACCCATTCCTGTTCCATCAGGGCATCCGCCTTGAACTACGAAATCAGGAATGACTCTATGGAAGGTTAATCCGTTATAATAGCCATCTTTAGCTAATTTGATAAAATTTTCTACAGTTTTTGGGGCATCGTTTTCGTAAAACTCCACCTTCATAACACCATGTTTGGTTTTAATTTCTGCTGTTGCCATTTCTATGATTATTTTATTGTTCTAAATATTTTATTCCATCTAATTTTGCCATCACTTAAACTTTTGTTGGGGTCTAATGATAACCAAACAAATACTGCTTTGCCCACTACATGATCCTCAGGAACAAATCCCCAGTATCTTGAATCTGCTGAATTGTGGCGGTTGTCGCCCATCATCCAATAATAATCTTGTTTAAAAGTATATGTTGTAGCCAATTCTCCATTAATATAGATTTTATCACCTTTTATTTCAAAATCATTATCCTCATACTTCATGATGATTTTTTTGTAAAGTGCAATATTGTTGAGGCTTATATTTATATTTTCTCCTGCTTTAGGAATGGTTAATGGACCAAAGTTATCTTGGTTCCATTGGAAGTTCTTAGTGTCGTGTGGGAAAATAGGGGAGTAGATTTCTCCTTTTGCTTGAATTCTTGGAGTAATCTTCTTTACATTTGGATATTTCTCTAAGACTTTTAATTTATCCTCACTCAATGGCAATACATAATGACTATTATTCATTCTTCCACCTTCTGTAATGTCTAATTTGTCAATGGTTTTTTTGTTAAAACCAGTTCCATTTGTGTAAACATCATACATGAATTGCATATTCTCTGGATTATCAGCCATTTCACCATTTACAAATAATTGGCGGTCTTTTATTTCGATAACATCACCCGCAATGGCTACACAGCGTTTGATATAATTCTCTCTTTTATCAACGGGTCTATCTGTAACGTGATAAGCTTTCCAGATGGCTTTTCTTCCCATTCCTGGTTTGTATTTGTCGCCATATCTTTCTGCTAATTCAAGTTCTTTATCTCTAACTATTTGATAGTAATCTTCGTTTTGTCTTTCTAGAACCACAGTATCACCACTTGGATAATTGAAAACCACTACATCATTATTTTTTACCACATCAAATCCTGGATATCTGTGATAAGGCAGTTCCAACCATTCAACATAGGACTTGGTGATTTTGGTCATTGGGAGCGTGTGGTGAACAAACGGAAAAGCAATTGGAGTTTGTGGGGATTTTGGCCCGAAAGCCATTTTGCTTACAAATAGATAATCTCCAACCAATAAGCTTTTTTCCATAGAAGAAGTAGGTATTGTATAGGCTTCCATAAGGAATATTCTGATGATACTTGCTGCGATAACTGCAAAAACAATGGCATCTGTCCATTCTCTAATAGTAGACTTTTTAATCTTAGGACGATCTTCTGGGGCAATCCATTTTAGTTCATTTTTAGTTCCTAGCCAGGGCATATATACAAAAGGGAACAGGGCTACTAAAACCTGATCTAATGGTTTGTTTTTCTCAAATCCTTTAATGAGTTCAATGCATAATAGCATGAATGTGAATACATTGATAAATGGTATGATCAACCATAGGTACCACCAATAAGATTTCTCAACTAACTTTACCCAAATAAAGAAATTATAAAAGGGGATCAGTGCTTTCCAACCTGGTATTCCTGCTTTCTCAAATAAAGGATATGCAAAAGCTGCTGGAATAGTTAGCAAAACTGGAATACTCAGAACAAAGAATAATAAACTCATGTGGTTTTAGATTAATTTTATGCAAATGTGCTTTTTTCAAAGATGAAATAAAAATTTTTGGACTTAAAATTTGTTAAGCTTTTAGGTCATTTAAATTTCTTTAATCTTTTTTAATATTAGGCTTCTTATTGAATTTTTTGTTTCCAGGTTTCTTATTGAATTTACCTTTGGGTGAAAATTTCCGGCCTCCTCCTTTTGATGTGTATTCAGGCCCTGCTGGAAAATCTGCTGGTAATGGTATCTTATGAATAACTCTATCGATGAGTTTTTCTATTTGTTGAAATTTGTAAACATCATCAGAGTTGATCAAGCTGATGGCTAAACCAGACCTTTTTGCTCTGGCGGTTCGTCCCACTCTATGCACATAATCTTCAGCATCGCTAGGGGACTCAAAATTTAATATCAGGTCAATATCATCAACATCAATTCCCCTACTTACAATATCCGTAGCAATGAGGACTTTGGTTTTTCCACTTCTAAAATTGAGCATGATTTCTTCACGATCTTTTTGATCAAATCCACTGTGAAAGGCTTGTACTCCAAGTTTTAAATCTTTTAGGTTTTTTGCAATATTGTCTACTGTAATTTTACTTCCAGCAAACACAATCATCTTTTGCTCCGTTTTATCTTTGAGCAAATGTTTAAGGAGTCTGATTTTTTCAGAATCATGGACTAGATATGCTGCTTGGATAACTCCTTCAGCAGGTTTGGACATGGCGATGTTAATCTCTTTGGGATTGTTTAAAAGAGATTTGGCCAGGGTTCTAATTTTGGGATTCATTGTAGCTGAAAACAATAGGTTTTGCTGTTTACCAGATAACTGTTTTTTAATCTCTAGGATATCAGGAAGGAATCCCATATCTAACATTTTATCTGCTTCATCAAGAACTAGAAATTCTAATTTTGACAAATCTACGTATCCCATTTTTAAGTGGCTTAGGAATCTTCCAGGAGTGGCAATAATAATGCTGGCCCCTCTCTCTAATGCCTTTTTTTCTTGGCTAAAATCTTTTCCGTCGCCTCCTCCATATATAGCTAAAGAATCAATTGGAGTGTAATAGGCCATACCTTGTAACTGCTGGTCTATTTGTCCAGCAAGTTCACGAGTTGGTGCAATGATGAGGGCTTTAGTATAGGCTTCATCGGCATAATCCAGGAGGATGTCCACCATGGGAAGTAGAAAAGCAGCTGTTTTTCCTGTTCCTGTTTGAGCAAATGCCATCAGGTCAGAACCTTCTAGAATAATGGGGATGCTTTGTTCCTGAATTGGAGTGGCGTCTTTATAACCCATTGCATCTATTGCATCGAGAATATCACCAGATAGTTTTAAATCTTTGAACATATTTTTCTTTTAAAGGGCGCTATAGTTTTGCCCGTAATATAGCATTTGTTTGGTGAAATTGTCAGGGTATCTAATAATAACATCCTCTATTTTTCCATCTTTTTCTAATAAATCATATTGAGGATTGATGAAACCTGCATAGGGTGCAATTTTTAGTTTCTCCCAGCGGTGTAACACTTCTTTATGAATCACTGTATCAACTTTTACACCATAGTTTTCCACTAGGTTTTGTGCAGCTTCATAATCTCCTTCTGACTTTATCCTCTGGACTTCTTTTAGGAGTTGTCCAAAGATTTTCTGAAGGCCAAGATAATCATTTATCACAAAATAGGTTTTATTATTTTTTTGGACCTTCTCTACAATCTTTTTATCTTTTCCTTGCTCAAATGCCCATTTGGCAATGAGTTGACGATTTCTCATATGAGACTCCTCAATAACTTTACCTTCTTCTACTCTAACCAACTGTGTCATTAGGCCTCCACGTATATAACTATTGTATTCACAATAGCCTACTTCAATACTTGGCATTAAGCCCCATTTTATTAATTGTTCGTCCAATGCAAAATATAGTGCTACCAAATCGGCTCTTGCTTCTTCTATTGTTGAAGCATAGCTTTTTAAAGTCTCAGAAGGATCTGAAACTCCCTCAGCCAATTTCCCGCTTCCATGGCCTACAATTTCGTGTAAGTCAACATGAAGCTTGGAGGCAATGCCACTATATTTATTATGGATTTCAATTTCTTTCTCATTGAAAGCAAATTCATTGATACTACCATTCCCTTTTGAAGCTTCGTCATAAGCATCTATAATATTGGAGATGGTAACCGATTTAGAACCGTATTCTGCTCTTATCCAATCTGCATTGGGGAGGTTGATTCCAATGGGAGTAGCAGGGGAGCAGTCACCAGCTTCCATCACAACATGTACAGCTCTTGCATTTACTCCTTTTACTTCTTTTTTCTTGAAGGCTTGGTCTGTACTACTGTTGTGCTCAAACCAACTGGCATTATCGCTTATGGTTTTTGCTCTTTTAGAAGCCTCCTCGTCAATAATGGAAATAAGTGATTCGTAGCTGGCTTTTTTTCCTAAAGGGTCGCCATATACTTCAATAAACCCATGAATGATATCTACAGTGGAGTTGATGTCTTTTAGCCAAAGAATACAATAATCATCAAAAGTTTGAAGGTCTCCAGTTTCATAATACTGGATTAATTTATCAAGAGCTTGCTTTTGTTCTTCGTTTTCGCCTAAAGAAACCGCTTTTTTTAGCCAAAAAATCATTTTCTCAATAACATCAGAATATTTACCACCCAACTTCCAGACTTCTTCTTTTACTTGTCCGTCCTTTTTAATCAAAGTAGAGTTTATACCCCATGATAATTTTGAATTACCTTTTTGTAGTTTAGAATAAAAAGATTCGGCCTCTGCTTGATTTACGTTATCGTAGTAGTGACAAGCACTATCTTCTACTAAATCACCAGAAGTATCCAAACTCACCCTTTTTTGAAATTCTAATTTATCATATATAATATTTGTAATATCATAGCTGAACTGCTGTAAAGACTGATTCATGTTTATAGGGAATCCTTCTTTATTGGAGTTCTCAATTAAAGACTCGAAATAAGCTCTATCACAAAGTGGAAAGAATTTGTCCATAGAATAATGATGATGAATTCCATTGGAGAAAAATACCTTTTTTGCATAGTCTTCAAATTCTTGAAACTGATTAGAGCTTTTATCACCTTTATAAGTTGAAATGATATGCTCCAAAGTTTTTCGAATTTTTATGTTGTGTTTGAAATTCTGATCCCAAATAAGGTCTCGTCCCCAAAGAGCAGCTTGAGATAAATAATAGATGAGTAGTTTTTTATTTAGAGTTAAATTTTCGAAACCTGGTACTTGGTATCTGAGGATTCTAATGTCTGCAAATTGTTCAGTTTGTATCTTAAAATTATCGATAATCATTTATATGAAAATGTATTTTGTTTAGTAATCATTTTTGCAAAAATACTATATTTATGCTAGGTTATGACTATGCTTTATTCATAAGAGAAAATGAAGTGAATCGACTTCTATTTATAGGAGATGGCAGTGATGTGATTGAAATGTAGGGTAGGTATAGATTGAGAAGAGTCTAGAGTAAATGTATAGTCCATGACTTTTTGATTGATTAAATTTGGATTGTTCTTGAGTTGGTTGAGCTTTTTAATATAGCTGAATAAGTCATTTTTGGCTTCATTCCAAACACTCATACTTGATATTAAACTGTCACAAGAATGATCAAACTGCCCAGATTCCATTAATTTTTCTCCCAAAGCTCCTGCAAAAAGTTGATCTTCTAGTGCCATCATATTCTTTTCACCTGCACACACAAGTACGACGTTTTTGTTTTGTTCAACTAGGAATTTAGATAATACACTTAAATTCGGGAAACCACCGATAACAACTTTGTCAGATTCTTCTCTTGTAAGGCGAAATGCTTTAGTTCCATTTCCCGTACTGTAGACAATCTCCTTTCCGATAATGTCATCCCTCCAGAATTCATCAGCAGAATTTCCAAAATCAGCAAAATCAAATTTTCGTCCATCTTCTTCACCGGCTAATAAATATCCTTCATGTTTCATGACTTCTGCTTCGGCTTTTGAGCTCACGGGAATAATACTTTTAACGCCATGATCTAATGCGGCTATAATAGAAGTGGTAGAACGAAGTATATCAATAACGACAGCTATACTGTTCTTCCTCACCAATCGGTGATGAAAAAGGGGCATACTTAATACTACTTCAATTTCCTTCATATAGTCTTCATTTCTTGAGGCAAAGAATCTGATGGTAAAAGTACATTATCTTTTACCGCTCTGATTAGTCTTTACGAATAATTATTCTCCGAAGATTGTTAATAAATTGAGCTCTTACCCAGTATAATCAGATAGTTTCTCTTTATAGTTATTATTCATAAATACTTCCCACCAAATACTGAGGACTAGTAGGTTAATAAGTCTGTTGGCCATGGTTTGTTTATACCAAAACCAATATTCTCCTTTAAGACTTTTGTCATAAGCTTCCAAGAATTTTTGAAGATGCTTTTTATTAAGATAGGTTTTGCTGATGTCGCTTCTTAATACGAACTCATACATTTTTCTTCTTTTTAAATCATCACTAAAGAAAATCTGTAGTGGAGAGAATCCGCCTTGTTTCTTTCTGCTGGTTACGGCTTCTGGTAATTTGGGCTTAATGAGTGCTTTTAGTAAATATTTGCTAATTCCTTTTCCAGCAGCTAAATCATCCACATTTCCTTTAGCTTTTAGTTGCCTTGGCAATGCTTTTACAAATTTTACAATGTCTTCGTCAATATAGGTGAAAGCAAGATTTACTCCATATAATTGAGAGATTCTACTGGCTTTAAATAAGATGACTTCAGTAGAGTTTTGTTTAATATCTACAAAGAAATTTCTGGTATTGAATAATTCATCGAAATTTTTAAAACTTTTTGGAATAGCATCTAAGGCTGGATGAGGATTAAAATGAGTTCCCATTAATTCCTTCACCTGATATTTTCTAAATCCAAAATGGTCAGGAGCTAGGATGTTTAAAATTTTATCATTATGGAAACGGGCTTTAAAGAGGAGGTTGTCGTTTTCGAACATGCTGTTTTCGGCCATTGCCCCAAATATTTTTTGCGCAGGAGCTAACATTTTCTTCTTAAATTTATACCTATAAGCAATCTCTCTTAGTGCAGCAGTAAATAACTGGTCGCTACCATCACCACCTAAAACTACAGGCAGGTTTTTATCATGAACTAATTTCATGGCTGAATTATTGAGCATCCAACCCGACTCCGAGAACGGATCTCCCAAGTTTCTAACTAAAAAGGGGAGGTCTTCAATTTCACTGCCATCCATAAGGTATTCGTTATGTTGGGCTCCATTTTCTTCCGCCATCATTCTGGCATATGGTAGCTCTGAAAAGGGGTTGTCTTTAAAACCAATACTATACGATTTTATAGGGCCTTTAAAGACATCAGGAATAGTACATATATTTCCGCCTGAATCGTACCCACCAGATAATAATGCTCCCACAGTTTCGTGATCGCCAATTCTTCTTTTTATAGATTGTTTGAATAGTCTGTCATATTCTTCTAAGGCCTCATGTTCATCAATTTGCATCCTCTCCTCGGTGAACTCTTCAAATGTAAACAAGTTTTCGGTTTTTATTCCATTTTGAGTTTTTATTAAAACATCACCGCCATGTAGTTTGCTTACCCCAACTGTAGAAGTAAGAGGGGAGGGAATATAGCTATACATGAGGTAGTTTCCTAAGGCATCTGTATTAGGTTGGTATTCGAAACCCTTAAAATTTTTTAACTGCCAAAATTGATTGGTAAAAACCTCATTATTATAGAAAAACATAGGTCCTTGGCCGTATCTATCTCGAGCCACAATTAATTCATTATCCCTTTGAACAAGGATTAAAAACTTACCATTTATCCTTTTAAATCCTTGGTAGGATTCCTTTCGGAAAATATCTAAAAGGATTTCGGGGTCTGTGGCTTGCTTTAAACCAGTAAAATCTAATAATTCTTTTCTATTATAAATAATACCATTAAACACCAAAGCGGAGTCGGATGTATTAATATATTCGAAATTTGAAAAAGCAAGGTTTTTAATATTTCCACTTTCTATTTGAATGTTGAGTTCGTTTGTGATTTCATTATTGGATTTAAAAGTTCCATAAAGATAGGTTTCAAACATGGCTGTTGTTTTAATAATTAATTTCTATTATAAAGATAATAAAAAAAATTAAATTTGTGCAAGGATTAAGACACAACAATGACAAAATTAGATTATTACCCCTTGGTTTCAATTATTACAGTGAATTATAATCATTCTGAAACTACATTAGAGTTGCTGGAATCAATTTCTAAAATCAGCTATTCAAACATTGAGATTATTGTAGTAGATAACGCCTCCCCAAATGATAATCCTCAGCTTATTAAGGAGAAATATCCTTCAGTTATTCTGATTGAAAGTGTCATCAATTATGGTTTTGCTGGGGGTAATAATTTGGGTATCATGAGAGCTCGAGGTGATTATATTTTATTATTGAATAATGACGTAATCGTTCCTGAAGATTTTTTAGAGCCTTTAGTGTTGAAGTTCCAAAAAAATCCAGATTATGGAGCTATTAGCCCTAAAATCATGTACTATCATACCATCAATACCATTCAATATGCCGGTTTTACAAATATTGATACCAAGACTGTAAGAAATAAAACCATTGGAAAAGGTGAAATAGACAATGGGCAATACGATGAAGATTATGAAACGGCTTATGCTCATGGAGCTGCTATGATGGTACCCATGGAAGTAGTGAAGCATGTGGGGATGATGAGTTATGAATTTTTCTTGTATTATGAGGAAGCAGATTGGTGTAATCGTATTCGAAATCATGGTTATAAAATTGGCTATGTTCATAATTCTAAAGTATTTCATAAAGAGTCTGTAACTACCGGTAAGATAAGTGTGTTAAAAGTATATTACCTCACTAGAAATAGGTTGGTTTATATGAGAAGAAATATTCATGGAAAAGATTTTGTCATTAGTATGATTTATCAAATTTTTGTGGCTATTGGAAAGAATGCAATATCATTTCTTTTAAGGGGTAACCTTAAAATGTTTTGGGCTTATGTAGATGGTTTGTTTTGGAATGTAAAAAATGCATTCAATGTTGAGATTCATGATAATCCATATCTCTAAATATTTTGTTTTGAAAATGTATTTACGCATTTCGAATCCTCATTTTTCATATTTTATAATGATGTTCATAAGATATGATTAGATTGTGAATGTGAAATAGTAATATTATGTTTTCGTTCCTGTTTTAAGATTTTGATATTCAGTGGTATGCATATGTCGTTATTTGCAAATTAAAGAATTGTTAAGACCTCTTAATTTTCCTTGTTCATTGATAGAAATTGGAATATCTTTGTTGCGTTATTTACTGAGGATAAATAAGTCCAATACGTATTGTGATAAATGAACATGTAAATGATTTTAGAACCAAATAATAACTTCATTAAATACATATGAGTTATATAGAAATAGATAAAGGTCAATTGACCAATTTAGAGTATGCCTTAAAGTTAGAGTTGATGAGAACCAATAGAGGAGGTTCATATGCTAGTTCTACTATTATAGGCTGTAATACTAGAAAATACCATGGATTATTAGTGGTTCCTCAAGAAAATTTTGGCGGAATAAATCATGTTTTGTTGGCAAATGCTGATGTAACTGTGATGCAACGAGATGCTGAATTCAATTTAGGAATCCACAAATATAAAGGAGGTGGATATTCACCTAAAGGCCATAAGTATATTAGAAGTTTTCAATCTGATCCTATTCCAAAACTAACTTACAGAGTTGGCGGAGTTTTATTATCAGTGGAAAGAATCTTCAGTGAATCATTGGCACGTATCTTTATCAGATATACTTTGGAAGATGCCCATTCTCCAACTACTTTAAAAGTTCGTCCATTTTTAGCTTTCAGAAGTATACATGAGTTAACCAAAGAGAATTCTCATGCAAATACCGATTGCAATCCAGCCAAGAATGGTGTAATGATGAATCTTTATCCTGGTTTCACTCCACTTTATATGCAGTTTAGTAAAAAGGTGAAATATAAGCATGATCCTGTTTGGCATAAAGACATAGAGTATATGAAAGAAGCTAGCCGAGGATATGAAGCGAATGAAGATTTGCTGGTTTCAGGTCATTTTGAATTCACTATTAAGAAAGGTGAGTCTGTTATTTTTCAAGCTGCTATTGAAGAAGGTAACCCTGGTACCTTCCTAAGAAGTTTTAATAATGAGATTTCTAAAAGGATTCCCAGAGATAGTTTTGAGCATAACTTAGCCAATGCTGCACAGCAGTTTGTGATTAAAAAAGGTAGGAATACAGAATTAGCATCTGGATTACCTTGGTTTGGTAGATGGGGAAGGGATACTTTAATTAGTTTGGCTGGTATTACACTTATACAAGGTGATGTTGCGCTATACAAATCGGTCCTCGATACTCTAATTAAAGAAATGGAAGATAACCTGTTTCCCAATAAGGGAACAGGAAAGGATAAAAACTTTTTGTCATCAGATACTTCACTATGGTTTTTCCGATCCTTGCAACAGTATATTGAATTTACTGGTGACGAAGAATGGGTTTGGAAGAAGCATGGTAAATTGATGAAAGATATCCTAAACCGCTATCGTAATGGCATTGAAGAATTAGGTCTATATGTAGATGAGAAAGGTTTGGTTTATGCTGAAAAAGAGAATACTCCATTAACTTGGATGGATGCTGTACTTCATGGAAAACCAGTAACACAGCGGCCTGGATTCGCTGTAGAGGTAAATGCACTTTGGTATAATGCTGTAGCTTTCGTTATGAATTTAGCCACGAAAAACAAGGACGTTCAATTTGTGATAGGATGGAACCCCGTTCAAAGAACTATAGATTCGGCTTTTTTAGAGAAATTTACACATCCAGAAAAAGCATTAATTTGTGATTATGTTGCCAAAGACCATTGTAATTGGGATGTTAGACCCAATATGTTATTTGCTGCATCTTTACCCTATTCTCCACTTAATAACGAGCAAAAGAAAAAAATTCTAGATATAGTAAGAAAAGAATTATTAACCCCAAGAGGAATTAGAACTCTATCACCTAAAAATGCCTATTATAAATCGGTGTATGAGGGTAATATTGAAGCGAGAGATTCTGCTTATCATCAAGGTACAGCATGGCCATGGCTTTTAGGAGCTTATGCCGAAGCTTATTTGAAACTTCATGGTAAATCAGGATTGGCAGAGATTAAGAACTTAGTGAAAGGCTTCGAGGAGGAAATGAAACTTCATGGTTTAGGTACTATCTCTGAGCTGTATAATGGAGACCCTCCTCACCATGGTAAAGGAGCTATTTCACAAGCTTGGAGTGTGGCCGAGATGAGAAGAATCATTTGGTTGATAGAGAAAACAGAAAAAGATTAATAAAAAACGCAAAACGAATGAAAGTATTGATGTTTGGTTGGGAGTTTCCTCCTCATATCACTGGCGGATTAGGTACTGCATCTTATGGTCTTACTAAAGGATTAGTAAAACATAATGTGGATATCATTTTCGTGGTTCCCAAAGCTTATGGCGATGAGGATCAGAGGGCTGCTAGAATTGTAAATGCCAGCGAAATTCCAGTAAATTATAAGAGCAAAGAAATTCAAGAGTTTTATCATAGAATGACTTATCTAGAAGTAGGAAGCAGTATTATGCCTTATATTGACCCTTTAGAGTTTGAAAATCTTCATCAAGAGGAAGGAAAACTTCTTAAAGAGAAAGAACATTTAGTATTAGGCGAAAAATATGACTTCTCGGGTAAATATGGTTCAAACCTAATGGAAGAGGTAGCTCGATATGCTTTAGTTGGAGCCAGCATTGCCAAACAATTCGATTTTGACGTTATCCATGCACACGATTGGTTGACCTATTCCGCTGGTGTTGCAGCCAAAGAATTAACAGGAAAGCCTCTAGTAGTTCATATGCATGCCACAGAGTATGATAGAAGTGGTGAAGGACGTGTGAATTCCAATGTTTTCGATTTGGAGAAAATGGGAATGGAAAAAGCAGATTTGGTTATTCCTGTGAGTAACCTTACTAGAAAGACTGTGATAAATAAATATGGTATAGATCCTGCAAAAGTTATCACTGTGCATAATGCTATTGAACCAGTTGAACAAGCTGATTTAAAAGTGAAAAAAGCAGTAAAAGAAAAAGTCGTTACCTTTTTGGGGAGATTAACATTCCAAAAAGGGCCAGAGTATTTTGTGGAAGCGGCTAAAAAAATCTTGGAGAAAGATAATAATGTCCGTTTTGTAATGGCAGGAAATGGCGATATGATGAATCAATTGATTCGTCGGGTAGCGCAATTGAAAATTGCAGATCGTTTTCATTTTACAGGCTTCCTAAAAGGGGAGGATGTAGACAAAATGTTTTTGTTAAGTGATGTTTTCGTAATGCCTTCAGTATCGGAACCCTTTGGTTTGGTTCCACTAGAAGCCATGAGAAGTAATGTTCCAGTTGTGATAAGTAAACAATCTGGTGTAGCAGAAGTTCTAAAGCATGCCTTGAAAGTTGATTTTTGGGATGTGGATGGAATGGCAGATGCTATCTATGGATTATTACACTACGAGTCTTTATCCAATATGTTTAAAGTAGAAGGAAAAGAAGAAGTAGAGAATCTGAAGTGGGAACATGCTGCAGAAAAAATCAAAGAATTATACCAAAAGGTAATATCAAATTAGAAATCTTAAAAAAAATATATATGCGCTCCATTTGTTTTTATTTTCAGGTACATCAGCCTTATCGCATAAAGGATTATCGTTTTTTTAACATGGGAAACGACCATTATTATGATGATGAATACCTAAATAAATCTATTGTAGAAAGAGTAGCTCAAAAGAGTTATTTACCCATGAATAATTTGTTGCTCGATTTAATCGGGAAACACGGCGAAGACTTTAAAGTTAGTTTTTCGATTTCAGGATTAGCTTTAGATCAGTTTGAGCAATATACTCCAGAAGTATTAGAGAGTTTTAAGAAATTAGCAGCTACTGGTCAGGTCGAGTTTTTGGCGGAAACCTATGCCCATTCATTAGTATCTTTGAAAAATGATGTTGAATTCAAGCGTCAGGTTGAAATGCATAAAAGCAAGATTAAAGAGTTATTTGGAATAGAGCCTGTGACTTTTCGAAATACGGAGCTTATTTATTCTGACGAGGTTGGAACTAAAGTAGCTGAACTTGGCTTCGAGACTATGTTAACAGAAGGAGCTAAACATGTTTTAGGTTGGAAAAGCCCAAATTATCTTTACCATCACCCAGAGCATAAAAACTTGAAGTTATTATTAAAGAACTTTCGTTTGAGTGATGATGTAGCTTTCCGTTTCTCTTCTCAATCATGGTCTGAATGGCCATTAACTACTGATAAATATTTGCATTGGTTGAAGCAAGTAGAGAAGGACGAGCAAGTGGTCAATCTATTTATGGATTATGAAACTTTTGGTGAGCATCAATGGGCTGAGAGTGGAATATTTGAGTTTATGAGAATCTTACCAACTAAGATTATTGAGGATGGTGAATTTGATTTTAAAACACCTTCGGAAATTGCAAAAGAAGCAAAAGTCGTATCTGAGTTGCACGTGCCTTACCCTATTTCTTGGGCAGATGAAGAGCGTGATGTTACAGCTTGGTTAGGTAATGAAATGCAAGATGAAGCTTTCGATAAACTTTATGCTCTGGCAGATAAAATGAAAGGGGCCACAGACCCAAAATTACAAACCGATTGGTTGAAACTACAAGCCTCAGATCATTTTTATTATATGTGTACCAAATGGTTTGCTGATAGCGATGTTCATGAATATTTTAATCCATATCCATCACCCTATGAAGCCTTCATCAATTATATGAATGTGCTTTCAGATTTCCAAATCCGGGTAAACGAAATGGTGGAGCAAAAGGGAGATGTTGTTCAATTAGAGGAGGGTAAACTAAGCATTGATTTCTCTGAATTGCAAAAAATGACTGCCGCTCAATTAAAGAAGTTTTTAGCTGAAATAGATGTAGAAGATTTAGCCAAAGTACGAGCAATTGTGAGTAATGACCTAAACGAGAAAATAGAGAAGTATTTAGGCAAAAGAAAACAAAAAGCTTTAGCCGATTTAGAGGATGTAAAATCCTTCTCTAAAGATCAATTAGATAAAACCAAGAAATTAATTCAGCGCTTTTTATAAGCAGCTGATTTAATGATAAATGATTATAGTATTTGGGTTTGTTATTGTATGTCATGATTTTTCATTTTCATTCACTAACAAACCTTCACTTATTTTAAAATGATAAGAAATGCAAACAAAAGTTAAACCAGATTATATTTTTGAAGTATCGTGGGAAGTGTGTAATAAAGTTGGAGGAATCCATACTGTTATTGCTACCAAATTGAAAAGCATTCAACCTGAATATGGCGATAAGTATATGTTTATCGGACCCGAGTTGAATAAGGATACACAGGGGAATACTGAATTTATTGAAGATAAAAACCTAATGGCCGATTGGAAAGACCAAATGGCTATGGAAGGTGTTATTATAAGAATTGGTAGGTGGAAGATTGAAGGTTCTCCCATAGCAATCCTTATCGATTTTACAGCTTTATTCCCTAAGAAGAACGAGATATTAGCAGAGCTATGGGAGCGCTACCAGCTAGATAGTTTAAGTGGGCAATGGGATTATGTAGAACCTGCTTTGTTTGGCTATGCAGCTGGTAAAGTTATAGAATCCTATTATAGTTATTTCCTGAACTTTGGATCTCGAGTTGCCGCTCACTTCCATGAATGGATGACAGGTGCTGGAGTTCTATACCTTGAATCTAATGCACCACAGATTGCAAGGGCATTCACAACACATGCTACTGTTTTAGGTCGTTCCATTGCAGGTAATGGATTGAATCTTTACGACGATATGGAAGCCTATAATCCCGAAGTAGTTTCTACAGAATTTAATTTGCGATCCAAATATTCTTTAGAAAAAAAAGCAGCTGAACATGCACATGTATTTACAACCGTAAGTGATGTTACTTCTCGCGAGTGTGAAGTTTTTATTGGAAAAAAACCAGATATCATTACTCCAAATGGATTCGACGACACTTTGGTTCCGAAAGGAAAGTCTTATCATACCATAAGAGAAAAAGCCAGAAAAAAAATGATTTCTGTTGCAGCGGCTCTCAGTGGAAAGGATTTAAAAGATGATACATTTATCACTATTACAAGTGGTAGATATGAATATAGAAATAAAGGGCTTGATATTTATTTAGAGACACTCAAAACGCTAAAACCTCAAATAGAACAAGGAAAAAATGTTTTGGCATTCATTACCGTTCCAACGGCTCACTTTGGTCCTGATGTAAACCTTGTGAAAAGATTAGAAGGAAAGACTACAGAAATTACAGATGCTAGGTTGACACATAATCTGATAGATTATGATCAAGATCCAATTATAGAATTTTGTAATCAGCATGGTTTAAATAATCTTGGGGGCAGTGGATTAACCGTAGTTTTTGTTCCTGCTTATCTAAGAGGGGATGATGGGGTATTTAATATGGATTATTATGATCTTCTTATGGGGTGTGATTTGAGTATCTTCCCTTCGTATTACGAACCATGGGGCTACACCCCTCTTGAAAGTTTGGCTTTTGCAATTCCTACCGTTACTACTGATTTGGCTGGTTTTGGCAAATGGGTACAAAAGGAATCTAAACCATCAGCAAATGGAATTACTGTTTTAGAAAGAAATGACGAGAATAGTGATGAGGTTGAAGCTCAATTGATGGATTTGATACTGAAAATGTCTCATGCATCTGCAACTGATAAAGATAAATCATCAAAAGAAGCTAAAAAGATTAGTAAGACAGCACAATGGGAGAATCTTGTAAAATATTATTTTGAAGCTTACGAATTTGCTTTTGCAAAGGTTTCTACAAGTTCTGATGAGATGAGCCCAGTGATTAAAACAATCTTAAAGAAGACAAACAATTTGACTATCCAACAGAAGCCAGATTGGAAAAAGGTTTTAATAAAGCCTGTATTACCAAAAGAAATTAAAGGATTAGATGTTCTTGCCAAAAATATGTGGTGGACTTGGAATATTGATGCTCGTGAACTATTCTGTTCAATTGACCCTGAATTATGGAATCAAATGGAGCAAAACCCAATTTCTTTATTGGAGGAAATCTCCTCTGATCGTCTTCAAAAATTAGTGAAAGATCCTCAATTTATGGTTGCCTATCATTCAGTTATTGATAAATTCAATACATACATGGCTGAGCCTACTCAAAACAAAGAAGATCTGACAGCATACTTCAGTATGGAGTTTGGTATTGATGATACTTTGAAGATATTTAGTGGAGGTCTTGGTATATTGGCAGGTGATTATTTAAAACAAGCTAGTGATAGTAATGTGAGTATGGTGGGTATTGGATTGCTCTATCGTTATGGTTATTTCAAGCAGCAAATTTCAGGTTTTGGAGTCCAAATAGACAAGTATTATCCACAGAAATTCTCTCATCTTCCAATTCGCCCTGTCCGTGATGCAAATGGCGATTGGCAAAAAGTTTCTATCTCTTTGCCTGGTAGAAATATGACTGCAAAAATATGGCGTGTTGATGTAGGAAGAATCCCATTGTATTTAATGGATACAGATATTGAAGAAAATCAACATCAAGATAGAGAGGTTACACATAAGTTATATGGTGGTGATTGGGAAAATCGATTAAAGCAGGAGTTGTTATTAGGAGTTGGAGGAATCAGGCTACTAAATACAATTGGTGTTAAGCCTTCAATATTTCATGCTAATGAAGGGCACGCTGCTTTTAATAGCATTGAACGCTTGAATAATTTGATGAACGTTTATAAACTCAACTTCGATGATGCGGTTGAGGTAGTTCGTTCAACAACTCTATTTACTACGCATACACCTGTTCCTGCTGGTCACGATAGCTTTGACGAAGAATTAATGAGAAGATATATCCCTCATTATCCTCATCGTTTACATATTAGTTGGGAGCGTTTTATGAACCTAGGTCGTTGGGTAGAAAACCAAGGGAATCAGAAGTTCTCTATGAGTGTTTTGGCAGCTAAGCTTTCACAGGAAATGAATGGTGTGAGTCAGATTCATGGTAAAGTATCTCAAGATATGTTCAAAGGGCTTTATCCTGGTTATTATCCCGATGAATTGCATATAAATTATGTAACCAATGGAGTTCATTATCCAACATGGGCTGCTAAAGAGTGGCAAGATTTTCATTATGAAATTTTCGGGAAGGACTTCTTAAGTAAGCAAGATGATTTTGATGTTTGGAAAAAGATTTTTGATGTGCCAGATAAGAAAATCTGGGAGCTTCATAATATTCAGAAAAAGAGATTGTTCGATTACTTAAAGAAGAGGTTGACTAGTGAAATGACTTCTCGTCAAGAAGATCCTGCTCACATATTTAATGTGTTGCAAAGTATGGACGAAAAAGCATTAACTATAGGTTTTGCTCGCCGTTTTGCTACATATAAAAGAGCACATTTACTGTTCTCTAATATCGACAGGTTGAAGAGGTTGCTAGCTAAGGTTGATAGACCTGTACAATTTATCTTTGCAGGTAAAGCACATCCACATGATAAAGCTGGACAGGACTTAATTAAGCGAATTGTGGAAATATCTAGAATGCCTGATTTTGTTGGTAAAGTGATGTTTATTGAGAATTATGATATTCACTTAGCTAAGCATTTAATTAGTGGTGTAGATGTATGGTTAAATACTCCAACACGACCATTAGAAGCTTCTGGAACTAGCGGTGAGAAAGCTATAATGAACGGAGTGATGAATTTTAGTGTTCTTGATGGTTGGTGGGCAGAAGGTTATAAACCTGGTGCTGGTTGGGCCATTGATGAGCAAAGAACATATGAGAATCAAGGTTTACAGGATATGCTGGATGCCGAAGTTATTTATAATACGCTGGAAAATGATATTACCAATTCCTACTATACAGTAGATGAGTCTGGAGTTTCAGAGTCTTGGGTAAAGCATATTAAAAATACTTTTGCTCAAATTGCTCCTAACTTCACTATGAAGAGAATGTTGGACGATTATTATAGAAAGTTCTATAATTCATTATTTGTTAGAGCTGGAAAAGTTAGAGCCAATGATTATGAATATGCTGGAAAAGTAACAGCATGGAAACGCGATATTTTGGCGCAATGGAATAATATTAAAGTGGTTTCTGAAACCCTACCCCAAACAAATCAGGAAAATAGTTTAAATACCAATGATACTTTTGAAGCTAAAATTGAATTGGATTTAAATGGATTGGCTCCTGAAGAAATTGGAGTAGAGATTTTGTTCGCTAAAAAGTATGATAATGAAGTGAAATCTATTGTTCATAAACAAGAACTTACAGTGACCTCATCAGGTGACTTACATATCTATGAATGTAATATTCCAATATATAGGGCTGGAGTTCACGATTATGTATTTAGAATTTATCCTAAATCAGATTTGATAGTTCATCCTAACTCTTTCCCATTGATTAAATGGATATAGTTTATTCTATAAAATAGAAAAACCGGAATCACATTGTGATTCCGGTTTTTTTTACTCTTGAAAATAAGAACTATTTGTTAATTTTTTCGTTTGTGATCTTTAATATTTCTTGCTCTAATTCATTGGCTTTTCTTTCAATTTCAGCACCTCTATTGAGGATGTCATCCACATAAGTTTTGTCTTCTAAATCAGCAGCATTAATTTTTACATTTAAATAGGCTCCCATAACAGCTGTACGAGCACAAAGAGCCCCAACTCCAGCATCTGAAACAGAATTTGGGTTACCATATTCAGCCATAGCTTTAATTACGTCCATGCTAGCTAATGATTTCTCCATCACCATAAATGGAACTTCAATGGCGTATTTAGAGGCCTCTTCAATCGCTTGTAAGCGTGCAGCTTTTTCAGTATCGCTTCCTTTTGGTAGTCTAATGGCATCCATAATTTTGTTAAAAGCATTAGTATCCTCATCCACTAAATGAACCAATTGATCTTTTAATTTCTGACCTTTCTCGGCTTGCTCAGAAAACTTCTCCCACTGATCTTCCCAGTTTGCACCAGGTTTGTGTGCAGAAAGATTAGCCACCATTGTTCCCAATGAAATTCCTAAAGCACCAACATAGGCAGAAATACTACCACCACCTGGAGCAGGAGACTCGCTCGCTGTTTCGTCTGCAAATGCTGCTAAATCCATGTCGATCAATTTCTTTTCATTACCATCCTCAATTAGATATTCGATGATATTCTTTCTTGGATCAAATGGTTTTAAATCGTCTAGTCCCATGGACTTCACCGCTACCTTAATCAATTCTTCGTGACTTACACCTAATGAACGATTTTGCTTGGCTAAAAAATACCTTCCAGCTTTAAGCATGGCATCCAAAGGAATAACTCCTACTAATTCAGAACCTGAAACTCTAATTCCTCTCTCTAGTGATTTTTTGAATACTTCATCATAAGCTTCGTGAACCGATGTAATTGAAATATCAGTTAAGTTCATAGAAATTTGAGCAATGCCATATTCTTCAATAAACCAACCTATGGCTTTTACAGATTTCAATGAGCCAGGAATCATAATTTGTTCACCATTCTCATCTATAGCCGGTTTCCCAGTAATAGGGTGTCCGGTTCTTTTAACGCGACCTCTTTCTCTAACATCAAATGCAATAGCATTAGCTCTGCGAGTAGAGGTGGTGTTTAGGTTTACGTTAAAAGCGACCAAGAAATTTCTGGCACTAATAGCTGTAGCACCCGATTTAGGGCAGAATCTAGCCGGACCAAAATCAGGTTTCCATTGTTTTTCTTTTAACTTATTTTCTAAAGCTTCATATTCACCAGAGCGGACATGAGCTAAATTTTTTCTTTCTGGGCTCAGTGCAGCAAATTCGTAACAATAGATTGGGTAATCTAACTCTTCACCAGCCCTTTTGGCTAGTTGACGTGCATATTCCACGGTTTCTTCCATAGTAATGTTAGCCACAGGTACTAAAGGACATACATCAGTAGCTCCAAAACGAGGGTGTGCACCATGGTGTTTCGACATGTCAATCAGTTCTTTAGCTTTCTTCATTCCTAAGATGGCAGCATCCATAACTGGTTCTGGCTCACCAACAATGGTAACCACCGTACGGTTCGTAGCTGCACCTGGATCTACATCTAAAAGCTTAACACCATCAACGCTTTCAATAGCATCTGTAATTTGCTTAATAATGTCCATATTACGTCCTTCGCTAAAATTGGGAACGCATTCAATTAATTTTCTCATAAAATATTTTTTTCAACTTGGTTGACTACAGGGTTTGCATATATATTGAGTAAAATTCTTTTAAAAATATCGAAGCCATCTTTATCTTTTCTGGTATTTAAAATTCCATTGATGTGCTCCATAAATTTCCCTTCTTCCCAGGCATTGTATTTGTCGCTAAACTGATTGCTTTGGTTTACCAAATCATAAGCAATATAGTTTCCTGGAAATAATTTAAAATCTTTATGTATTTGAAGATCGATATGATCTGCTAATTCTTTAAAATGGTTCTGTATTTTATCAGAGCTTAAATCTAAATCATCTTTCTTAATAGGTTGACCAAATGCTAAATGAACTCTTCCTTTTTGTTGAGTGATTCCAGTGATGATGCTTTTCATATCCTCAGTGCCATCTTTCTCGTATTTACCATTAAGCTCTATTTCAGCCAATTCGTTGGCTTTTAACAAGTCGCAGCTTTCAAATTCATATGAAATACTTACAGGTACGATTTTCAAGTTTAGCAAATAATCTATTTTATTTGCATCAGCATCCATGGCAATCATTTTAAGGACACCAGGATTGGTTTTGTCATTGCCATCTTTGGTTCGTCCTTCTCTATGACTTATACAGATAGATTGTTCTTTTTCTTGTAAGACATGACCAATATACTTAGATAATAGTTTAGAGTTATTGATCATTTCTCTTGTTGGAAGATTACGGTTGACAATGAAATTCTGATTTAGTTTAACAATATCTGTTACTATCTCAGAGCTGAGGAGGTTATTCCCAATAGCTGTTTCACCTGTTTTAAATTCGTTTTGATATAGAACATAGAACAGTAAGGAACTATCCAGTACAATGTCTCTATGGTTCGAAATGAAAAGATAATTCTCGTCTCTTTTTATATTTTCGTAACCACTAACCGTAAAATTATCCATGCTTCTATCTATCCCGGCTTTGGTAGCTGGATAAATAAACTGTTCTTTGAAAGCATTAACAGTTTTTATTTTACTTAATTTCTTTGGTAGTATATCATCTTCCCAACTAGGATAAACATGATTTACAAGCTTATGAAAAACTGAGTTGTCCAAGTATTTTTGTAAAATACTATTAACTTCAGAATCTTTATATGGTCTTATTGATTGAAAAATGTCCACAAATATTTTTATTGCAAATTACGTAAAAAATATCAATACATATTTATTTAGCTTGTAGATTAATTATAAATGCTTTACAAATTTTTATAAATACGGGATTCACGTAATTGCGTGGGGTTTTGGATATATGTTGTATTTAAAAATGAATAAATGATACGAGAATAGTATTTTGTATGTATTGGTTTAATGGTCAAATGAATACTGGATATTATTAATTATATAATTAATCCTAAAGCATGCAAAAAAAATTATTATTTTAGCATCACAATAAAACAAAATGATTTGAAAAAAATTGCTGTAGGAATGGATTTTTCTCAAGGAGCTTTAAATGCCCTTGAATATGCTGTGGATGTGGCGGTTAATACGGATTCGGAAATCACACTTTTATGGGTGGAGCCGAGCTCTAGAGATAAAGTATTGCCTGGTGAAAGGAATGAGATTCGCTATGACGCAAAAGTAGAACTTGAAAATTTAGTTGAAAAGATTATACTTAAACAACCAGGACTGAAAGTGAACTTTAAGCAGAAAAGAGGTAAGGTTTATCAAGAAGTAGCTTCTTTTGCTTATCATAACCAATCCGATATTGTTATTATTGGCACTCATGGTATCAATGGTGCCGAGGAATTTTGGGTTGAAAGTAACGCTTATAAAATAATAAGTTATTGCCCTTGCCCAGTGATTAGCGTAAGAACCGATTATAGACTAGGAGGAAATATTAACAGGATTATTTTACCTATTGACGATTCATTGGATACTACAAAGAAAGTACCAATGGTTGTTGATATGGCAAAAGAGTTTGATGCTGAAATAAGAATATTGGGGGTTTACAATAGTGATTTAGCTTTTATTCGTAAGCGTACAGATAAATTTGTTAGAGAAACTCAAAAATATTTGGCTGAAAATGAGGTGAATCACAAATTTATTCATTGTACATCAAATAATATTTCTGCTTCACTCGTTAAGTATGCAGAGAATGATAAAGCGGATTTGATGGTAATCATGACAGATCAAAATAAAGCTACTTCCGATATGCTCATGGGAAGAGTAGCACAACAGATTATTAATCAATCACCAATTCCTGTTTTAAGTGTTAAACCTGATAAAATGATTTTTAATACATGATAAAATTTAAGTTGTTAGTCTCGATATTGTTTTTTTGCCCACTGTATTTATTGGCACAAACCCAGTTTATTCAGCAGGACAGTAAATTAGATAGCTTGATTATCTTGCACAAAAGAATTAATAGTTTAGATAGTTTGGTGCCTGGTTATCGGGTGCAAATATTTTTTGAAAGTGGAAATTATAGCAAAGATTTAGCTATGGCAACAGCGGAGAAGTTCCAGGAAAATTATCCAGAAATTAGATATTATCTCTCTTTTAGCGAACCTTATTATAGAATACGCGTAGGAGATTTTAGAACTATAATAGAAGCTAAAGGTTTCTTGAAGGATATTATTGATGATTATCCTGCTGCTTTTGAAGTAAAAGATAAGATCTATAATCCACCTTTGTTCGAATAAAAAAAAATTGTATATTTACGCTATCATCAAAGTACCTCATTTATGAAATCAATTGTTGTAGGAATAGATTTTCAAAACCAATCATATGCTGCCATGAAATTTGCAGTGAATATGGCAATTAAAGTAAATTGCTATGTGATGTTGGTTTTTGTGAATAAGCCAGATAAATCTAAAGATATATTTCAGCGTCCTAAAAGTAAAATTTATGAGGAGGTTGAAGCTAGATTCATTAATTTAGTTGAAAAGTACTCTGATATTTTGGATAAAAACCGTTTTAGCTATAAGATCCGTGAAGGAAAAATTCCTGAAGAACTAGATAGACAAGCTGTAGAAAGTAGAGCGGAGATGATTGTTGTTGGAACACATGGAAATACAGGTATAAAATTATTTAGTAGCTCTTTGGCTTTTGAAATTGTAGAAAAGAGTGCCATTCCAGTAGTTACTATTAAGGATGGTGCACATATTAATACAGAAATAAAAACCATTTTGGTTCCTATAGATGCAACTTTAGAGAGTCGTCAAAAGGTGCCTTTTACAGTAAGGCTCGCAAAAATTTATAATGCAGAAGTACATATGTTAGCTATGTATCATAGTAAAGTGAAAATGGTGAAGGAAAATATTATTTCTTATACTCGTCAAGCTGCAGAATATCTAGAAAGACAGCAGGTTAATTTTATTGTGAAATCTGTTGAAACAGATGATATTGTTCAGACTACTATTGATTATTCCGAAGATATTAATGCAGATTTGATTTCAAGTATGACGGTACAGGTATCTTCAGCTTCTAACCTTTGGAAAGGTACATTTGCAGAGCAATTAATAACGAAATCACATATTCCAGTTTTAAATATTCAACCTAAAGAACTTATAATGACTATGAGTCGTTAGTGACAAGTAAAAGCATAATAAAAAGGCTCTTTCAAATATTTGAAAGAGCCTTTTATGTTATATCTGTATCTATTTACTTTAAATGCTTAGCCATCACTTCTAAAAGTTCAGAAGTTCTAATTGGTTTTAGGATATAGTCATCGCTCCCGGCAGCAAAACTTTTTTCCTTCTCTCCAGCAAAAGCATAGGCAGTTTGTGTAATTATTGGAATATTCTTGCCTAGGTTTTTAATCAATCTTATCGATTTATAGCCATTCATGATAGGCATATTGATATCCATCAACACAAGATCGATTTGGGTATCAGTTTTACATGCTTCATATGCTTCTTTACCATTTTTAGCCCATAGGATACTTACTTGAGTACCTTTTATGGCATGAACAATAAACTTATAATTGTGATTTACATCCTCAACAATTAAAACCGTTTTACCTTTCCAATCGTAATTCATATTGCTATCTGTCATATCGAATATCTTTTCCTACTATTAATCTATCAAATTTAAGTATATTTTTTCAATTTGTCAATAAAAAAAACAATCAATCTTGATTTTGATTAATTCAAATATTTATAGGCCTTATCTTTTCTAAGAATAGAAAAAGAAAAAGGAGCTAAAAAAGCTCCTTTTAAATATATCATTAATTCATATTAGTTTCTGTTCATAGCATTTAAATCATCGAATGCTCTTAGAAGTCTAATTACAAAAGCCTCTTCAGCAGCTCTTAACACTTTACGAGGATCGTAATATTTTTTATTAGGAATATCGTCACCATCAGGGTTTCCAATTTGAGCTTGTAAATAATCATGATGCTTAGCTTCATATGCTCTTAAACCATCCCAAAATGCCCATTGTGTATCGGTATCAATATTCATTTTGATAACACCATAAGATATAGCTTCTCTAATTTCTTCTTGGCTTGAACCAGAACCACCATGGAAAACGAAATCAACGGGTTGTTTAGCAGTATTAAATTTCTCTTCTATAAATTTCTGAGAGTTTAATAGTATTTTCGGAGTAAGCTTAACGTTACCTGGCTTGTATACACCATGAACATTTCCAAAAGATGCAGCAATAGTGAAATTAGGGCTCACTTTTAAAAGTTCTTCATAGGCATAAGAAACTTCTTCTGGCTGGGTATAGAGTTTTGAAGTGTCTACATCAGTATTGTCTACACCATCTTCTTCACCACCTGTGATCCCAAGTTCAATTTCTAAAGTCATTCCCATTTTACTCATTCGAGCTAAATAGTCTTTACAAATGGCAATGTTTTCTTCCAAAGATTCTTCAGATAAATCAAGCATGTGAGAGCTAAATAAAGGCTTCCCATTCATTTCGAAGAAGTCTTCGCCTGCATCTAATAAACCATCAATCCAAGGTAATAATTTTTTAGCAGCATGATCTGTATGAAGGATAACGGGAACTCCATAATGTTCAGCCATCTCGTGAACATGATAAGCTGCAGCAACAGCTCCAGAAATAGCGGCCTGTTGGCCATCGTTTGATAAAGCTTTACCTGCGTAAAAACTAGCTCCACCGTTGCTCAATTGGATGATAACAGGAGAGTTTGCTTTTTTTGCAGCCTCTAAAACACCGTTAACTGAACTTGTTCCAACTACATTTACAGCTGGTAAAGCAAATTGATTCTTTTTTGCTAATTCAAATAATTTTTTGACATCCTCACCGAAAATAACACCCGGTTCCATATGATCTAAAATTTGGTCTGACATATCTCTAAATTTTTATGTTTGGTTCTCATTTTAAAGATCCAAAGATACAAATATTGGTATTTGCAAACCATATAATTATGACTATCTTTGAGATAAATTAAAAAAAAGTCCTGGAGTTGTATTTTATATTCGATAAATAGCAGGACTAACTTGATATTCTTCATGAAACGAATCATATTGAGAAATTATAATAGATATTTGGGGAAATCAATTTTATGGTTTGCCCTATGTTTTTTATTTCCCTACCCTAGCTTTTCGCAATTCATAGATATTCATTCTTTTGAATTAGATGAAGAAAAGCAGGAGTTGTTAGATAAAGCTGATAGTTTAGCACAAAATGATTTCAACCTAAGTTTATCTCTTTGTTTGGATGAAATTAATAAGCTTAAATTCTATGATAAACCTGGAATGTATAGCTCTTTATTGTCAAGAGCTGGAAGGGCTGCTTTTCATATCGGTAATCTGAGTTTGTCTGATAGTATTCATGATGTTCTAATTAATATTCCAATTAAGAATCTTCACCCTTTTGTGAAGGCTGAAATATTAAAAGACAAATATTTTATTTCCAAAGTTTACAATGAGAATTTAGCAGCACTAGAATATGCAAAGCAAGCTTACTTAATCTATCAACAAAGTGGATTTATTGATGGTCAGTTAGAACTACTTCATAAAGCATTGGTTATCAGTACGGATAATGGGGATTTGGAAAAAGCTACTAATTATGAGACCGATATCTTATCATTGATTGATGATTGTGGAAAGCCGAAAACTCAATTCTATTTGTGGTTATCCATTTCAAGATTAAATATAAAAACTCATAATTTCGGGAAAGCACTTATTTATTTAACTAAGGCAAAAGATTTAGCAAAAACTATAAACGATAATGGTGTAAATGCTCATGTTTTAGTTGCTCAAGGCCTCTTTTATTTTCACCAAAAAAACTTAAATAAAGCAAACGAATTGTTTAACGAAGCTATAATAAATTTGAGACAAACTCATGATAGAATATCTGAAAGTCATGTGACAACGCTTCAGGCCGCAGTGTCAATGAGGCAGGAACATTATAAAGATGCCTTAGGTTATAACAGAAGAGCATTGAATTTACGTAAGCGATTGGGTTCTCTTTACCTTGTTGCAAGTTCCTATACTAATATGGCAAATACATTGATTCAGATGCAACAATATGACAGTGCTCTTTATTATACAGAGTTGGGTGCAGTAAATTATATTAATTATCCTATAAAAAGAAATATTACTCGTGGACTTGAGGTAAAGCAGGAAATATTTTTAAAAAGAAATGAATTTGATAAGGCTTATCAAGCCTTGGAAGCTATTATTGAGATTGAAGATAGTATTTATTTGATGTTGAATAAGCAAAAGTTAGATCAGTTAGAGACCAATATCGAATTGGAAAAATATATGCAGCAAAAGAAAGAAATACGTGCAGAAACTTTGTTGCAAAAAAGCTTGAAAGATAGGAATATGATCATCATCAAATTTATTCTAGCTTCATTAATTCTAGTAGTAATCTCTAGTTATTTACTTTTCTTATACAATAAGAGTAAGAGTAGAAGAAGGCTAATTGGTATCTCACAAAAAATGATTTTCATACAGATGAACTCACATTTTGTGTTTAATGCATTAACAGCCATTCAAAGTCTGATTTATCAAAACCAAATTGAAACAGCTATTCATTATTTAACTGTGTTTTCTAGCTTAATTACTAAAGTACTCACCATAACTCATAAAAAATATATCACCCTTCAGGCTGAAATAAGTTTTGTTATGGAGTTTATGCAGATACAGCAGTTGCGATTTGGTGATGATATGAAGTTCATTATTGATATTAATCCTGATTTAGATTTAGTTAAAGAGAAAGTTCCGCCTATGTTGATTTATCCTTTTTTGGAATATGCAGCAGAGGAGTGTGTTCAGCAATCAGATGAAGACAATAGGATTGAAATTAATATATATAAAGAAAACTCTTTTATTATTTATGAAATCATTGATATTGGACTTGGTTTCTCTGATGAAGGGAAGTGCTATATCAAAAGATATGGAGGACAAGAGATTATTTGTGAGCAGTTGACAAAAGAAAGAATCTCATTATACAATAATATATTCCATACTAAGCTTATCTTTGTGCGCTCAAAAGTAGAACGGGATGGACAAGAATATAATGCCATACAATTTAAAATAAAGAGTTAAAATGTCAGTTTTAGTAAATTTTGCCATGTTTCCTACAGATAGCGGAACAAGTGTTAGTAAATATGTGAGTCAAATCATTAAAATGATAGATTCATCTGGTGTTTCTTATAAATTGAACCCTATGGGAACCAGTTTTGAAACTGAAACCATGCCAGAAGCATTAAAAATTATTGAGGATTCTTATGAAATGATAAAAGAACATGATAGGATATATTGTGCGGTGAATTTTGATATTCAGAAAAATAAGTCAAATAGAATAGATTCGAAAATTAAAAGTATAGAAGATAAAATTGGAGAGGTAAGCAAATAATGATTGATACAAAAGATAAGAAACATAAAGCCGGTTTTGTTAATATTATTGGTAATGCCAATGTAGGGAAATCGACTCTTATGAATGCGTTGGTAGGAGAGAAATTGAGTATTATTACCTCTAAAGCGCAAACTACACGTCACAGAATAATGGGTATCGTTAGCGGGGAGGATTTTCAGATAGTATATTCCGATACCCCTGGTGTAATAAGTCCAAGCTATAAATTGCAAGAGGGAATGATGGGTTTTGTAGATACTGCAATTATTGATGCAGATATCTTTTTATATTTAGTTGAAAGAAAAGCGGAGCTGAAAAATGAGAATTTTACTAAACGTTTAAAAACCACTTCTCAACCTCTTATTATAGCCGTTAATAAAATTGATTTGGCAAATCAAGAACTTGTAATGGATTGCATGCAATATTGGCAAAACGAATTTCCAAATGCTATTGTAATTCCAATTTCAGCCCTAGAGAAATTTAATATTGAAAAAGTTCTTGAAGTGATAGTAGAAAAGCTTCCTGAATCTCCTGCCTATTTTGATAAAGAAGATATGTCCGATAAGACAGAACGATTTTTTGTCAGCGAAATTATTAGAGAGAAAATATTGCTAAACTATCAAAAGGAGGTGCCTTATTCCACTGAAGTAGAAGTGGAAGCTTTTGTGGAGAGTGCAGGTTTAATAAAAGTAGATACCGTTATATATGTTGCTCGTCAAAGCCAAAAAGGTATTCTAATTGGTCATGAGGGAAAGATGCTGAAAAAAGTAGGTACAGAAGCTAGAAAAGACATGGAGGCTTTTTTTGGAAAGAAAATCTTTCTTAACCTTTATGTTAAAGTGATGAAAGATTGGCGAGATAATGAAAACGAGTTGAAAAAGTTTGGCTACCTAAGCTAATTCTTAAAAATTCCATTTTGTTATTTTTCTTTTATCCATTAAATAATCATTGTAATTAGTAGAAAGCTTAAGCGATTTTAAGTAAATAACATTATTAATAATGCCATATTTTTATTATATTTACAATAAATAAAATAAAAACAACATGCGAATAGGAATTGAAGGACAACGATTATTTCGAAAGGAGAAACATGGCATGGATATCGTTGCAATGGAACTCATTAAGTCTCTTCAGCTTCTGGATAGTGCGAATGAGTATTTTATTTTTGTAAAGGACGGGGATGATGACACTTGGTTTGAACCCACCAAGAACTTTCATATTATTCGTCTAAAAAAACGGCCCTATCATCTATGGGAGCAATTTACTTTGCCCAGAGCCGTGCTAAAACATAAAGTTGATATTCTTCATTGCACCAGTAATACGGCTCCGATGTTTATTACTGTTCCTTTAGTGCTAACGCTTCATGATATTATTTATCTTGAGAACTTTAAATTTATTTCTTATAAATCAACCTTATATCAATTGATCGGGAATTTTTACCGAAGATGGGTAGTCCCTAGAATATTAAAACAGTCAAAAAGAATTATTACAGTTAGTAATACTGAAAGAAGTACTATTGTTCAAAAATACCCTAAACTACGAGATAAATTGAGGGTCATTTATAACAGTTATGGGGAGTCTTTTAAAAGTAGCAAGCAAAATAATTTTAAGGCGGTAAAGGAAAAATATCAACTGCCCGATAAATATTTCTTTTGTTTGGGAAATACCAGCCCAAAGAAGAATTTAACTAATATATTGAAAGCTTATTATACATATTTAGACAATTCTGATGAAAAGGTACCATTGGTTTTAGCAGATCATTCTCCAGGAGATTTGTTTTTGTTTTTAAATTCGGCAAACTCAGATTATAAGGACTATCTAAAGTTTATAGGTTATGTAAGTAACTGGGAAATTCCATCGATTTACAAAAATAGTCAGCTTTTTATTTACCCAAGTATTCGAGAGTCCTTTGGGATTCCCATTTTGGAGGGAATGGTGATGGGAACACCAGTTATTACTTCTAATATATCTTGTATGCCAGAAATAGCAGGTGAAGGAGCTTGCTTTGTAGATCCTTTTGACTCCGACTCAATTGCGGAAGGAATAATGAAATACTCAGTGGATTCAGTAGAAAGAGACAATTTGATAGAGGCTGGATACAGGCAAGCTGAAAAATACAGTTGGCTTAAGTCAGCAAAAATGTTAAAAGCATTATATGAAGATGTTTTTCAATTAGAGATTGTTGAAAAAGGAAAAAAGCCTAAGCTTTCATTTTAAAAAATAAAATATGTGCTTTTTTCAATAAGGATAATTGTGACAAATGCAATAAAGATTTTATTTATTGTATTGTCTTTCATTTTACTACTCCATGTAATACCAAGCGGACCACCAATCACCACCCCAAAAACAATAGGAATAGCAATTGATGGGAGAATATATCCTATCTGACTTAGCCCCTCCGATTTTAAATTCGTTTCCGATAACAGGTTTTGAATACTTAATAAGAGCGAAGACAAAAATATTATAGTTAAAGAAATTAGTTTTGACTTTTTTAGGCTTTGTTTAAATTTGATTTGGAGTAATGGGATAATGATAATTCCTCCTCCAAGCCCACTTATTGCTGATATTAAGCCAGATATGCTTCCTCCAATAGCTGCTGGTAATAATGGAATTAATGAATCAGATTGTGATATCTCAGTTGTTTTTCTTGTTTTGACTATCATTTGAATAAGAATGAAAATCATTAATAAAACCACAAAACCATTGAATAATTCTTTTGAAAACCATTCGCTATGTACGATAAAATGAGTAGTGAGAAGAGAAATAATGATTGCTGGAATTCCAATCATTAAGCTTTCCTTAATATATATTTTTAATTTCTTAAATGCCGTGACCATTGAGCTTCCAGAAGCAATACAGATACCAAGTAGAGAATTAGCCACAACAAAAGCAGAGGAGTCCTCAGCAGAAATGCCATACCATTGAATGACAAATGGCAAGACCATAATATAAAATATGCCACCGCCTAAACCCAATAATCCCGCTATTAATCCCCCAACGATTCCTGAAAGGAAAAGAATGAAATATTCCATATCCAAATATAAATAATATTCATATGATGTCATTTGTTTTTTTAATTTTGCCAGAAGTATTATTTTTGTTGATGCTTAACCATTTACGAACCAATCAGTTTAATATTTGCTAAGATGAAAAACATATTTTCAATTCTTGTGCTTCTATTTGTAATTGTATTTACAACAGAAGGCCAAATTCTCACCAGCCCGCCTCAGCCAAATTTTGATGAGGAATTTGAAATCATATTCGATGCTGGAAAGGGAAATAAAGCCTTGTTTGGATATGAGGATGATGTTTTTTTTCATGCAGGATTAATCACCTCTACTTCTCAATCAGCCTCCGATTGGAAATTTGTTATTGGGGATTGGGGCAAGCCAGATCCTGAGCTAAAAATGGAAAGTTTGGGCGGAGATAAATATCGAATACAAATAAATTGGGCGGAGAGATTTGGACTTGAACCAGATATCGAAGTTCAGCAATTAGCATTAGTATTTCGAGATGTCAAAGGAGAATTGGTTGCAAAAACTGATAAAGACTCAGATTTTTTAATCCCCTTAAATGGGTTTAAACCTAAAGTTCCTATTACTGATCCATATAAATATCAAAGTAGAACCTACAGAGGGCATCAATTAAAAGACAATTACTTGTTATTATTGACCTCAGAAGGAGACTATAAATTCCAATTTTATGCTGAAGATATTATCAAAGTTACTTTTATTCCAGAAGGAGTTCAAATAAAGGATACCTCTATTTCTGTTGTTATGGAGCCTAATGTATATGTTCCAGATTTAAGATTGAATGGTGAGCATCTTATATGGACTAATGGTGATATGAGTTTGAATATTCAGAAGGAGCCCTTAGTGATTAGTTATTCCTATGCCAATCAATTATTGTTGAAAGAGGAATTGGGTTTCTTTGAAAAAGAGAATAGCATCGGAGTAAGGTTTGAACTTTCATATGATGAAATGATTTATGGTGCTGGTGAGCGCTCAGTTCCTATGAATAGAAGAGGTTATAAACTGGATTTGTTCAACAGACCAGATTATAATTATGGTATCAATGCCCGTGAACTTAATTATGGTTTGCCTGTATTGCTCTCAAATAGAAAATATTTGCTTTTCGTTGATAATCCTCAAAAAGGGTATTTAGATATAGGTGAAAAAGAAAATGATATTTTAGAATTCGGTGCCATAGGTGGTGAAATGAAATATTTCATCGTGGCCGGAAAATCCCATAGCCAAATTAGTTCTTCTTTTACTCAATTAGTGGGTCGTCAACCCATACCTCCACGTTGGGCTCTTGGTAATCTTCAATCGAGGATGGCTTATAGAACCCAATCTGAGTTGGAAGGGATTGTAGACAAGATGATTGAGAGTGATTATCCTTTAGATGCTGTTATTATTGACTTTTATTGGTTTGGCGATAGCATAAAAGGTGGCCTTGGAAATTTAAAGTGGTACGAGAAAAATTGGCCTAACCCAGAGAAAATGATTAGTGATTTTAAAAAGAAAGGGGTGAAAACAATTTTAATTACAGAGCCATTTGTAATAGATACTAGCTATTGGTTTACTCATTGCGATACTAGTCAATTATTGGCCACCAAGAAGAATGGCGATACTTATGTGATGAAAGAATTCTATTTTGGAAATGCTGGATTGATGGATATGTTCAAATCCACTACTAAGGATTGGTTTTGGGAGCAGTATCAAAAGCAAATAGAGATAGGCATAGCCGGTTGGTGGGGTGATTTAGGTGAGCCTGAAACACATCCCGAAGATATGTTCCACATTAATGGAAAAGCCTTTGAAGTTCATAATATGTATGCCCACGAATGGGAGTCAATGGTTTTTCATAAATATAAAGAGCATTACCCCGAAACAAGGTTGTTCCATTTGAATCGTTCTGGAGCAACAGGAAGTCAGCGTTTCTCCATATTTCCATGGTCAGGCGATGTGAGTAGAAGTTGGAGTGGATTGCAAGCGCAACTTCCCTTAATGCTGAATATGAGCTTATGTGGTTTGGGTTATATTTCAAGTGATTTGGGTGGATTTGCCTTAGGTGAAAAAGATGAAGAATTATATACACGTTGGTTACAAATGGGAGTATTTAATCCTGTATTCAGACCGCATGGTTCTGGAATTCCTTCGGAGCCTATTTTCTTTTCTGATAAAACTCAAGAAATTGTTAGAGCCTCCATTAAGCTTCGTTACCGACTTATGCCCTATATTTATAATGCATCTTATCAAAATACGGCATTTGGTAAGCCTATTGTGAAACCTTTGTTTTATTATCACGATCAGAATGCTTTATTGACTGATTATTCTTCGGCCTACTATTATGGTGATCAACTGATAGTTGCACCTGTTGTCAATAGAGGAGTATCTGAGAAAGACATCATTTTGCCGGAAGGAATTTGGTTTGACTTTTATACAGGAGAGAAAATGGAAGGTGGAGTATTAAAAGCTTTTCCTATTAGTATGACAGAAATTCCAGTTTTCGTTAAGTCTGGTTCTTTCATTCCAATGCTCGATGATTATCAAACAACTGATAAGTACCCAGATCAAAAAATTTATATGCATTATTATCCTGCTGAGGAAGGGAGAACCTCTTCATATGACCTTTTTGAAGATGATGGTGAAAATGCAAAGAACCTAGAGAATCAACAATATCAAATCAATCATTTCTGGTCGACTAACACTGAAGAGAGTTTGGAAATTTCAGTTGAAAAAGAGGAGTCAGATTTTGAATACCATAAAGGCAGCAGAAGGATTGTTTGGATTATTCATGATCTAGTTGATTTTCCTGAGTCTTTATTGATTGATGGAGAAGAACAGTATGTCTATAATGTTCTGCAAAAACCTGTCATAAAAAATATAGATGCTAAGTATAATAGCAAAACAAAGACACTCTCCATAAATATGCCATGGGAGAAGAATAGTTTTTCCATTGAAATTATCAAATAATTATTTTAGGAACGTACCACTATCAAATCGAAAAATGAAAATATGAAAGAAAAGAAACGAATAGCTATAGTAGCTCATGACAATAGAAAGAAAGACCTTCGGGAATGGGTGGTCTTCAATAAGATGGAATTGCGTAAGCATTTGATTACTTGCACAGG
The DNA here is from genome assembly GCF_013166655.1 of Lentimicrobium sp. L6. NCBI lineage: Bacteria > Pseudomonadati > Bacteroidota > Bacteroidia > Bacteroidales > Lentimicrobiaceae > Lentimicrobium > Lentimicrobium sp. L6. The sequence goes on along the minus strand of NZ_JABKCA010000016.1, from coordinate 18,129 downwards.
AACTACTGGGAGAATGGTTCAGGATGAATTAAATACAGATGTTCGTGGGCATGCTGTGGAAGTCCATCGTTTGTTATCAGGCCCACTTGGAGGTGATCAGCAATTAGGCGCCTTAATAGCAGAAGGGAAAATTGATTTTGTAATTTTCTTTTGGGATCCTATGGCTGCACAACCTCACGATGTTGATGTGAAAGCTCTGCTAAGATTGACAGTCCTCTATAATGTGGTGACCGCTTCTAATAGATCAACAGCCGACTTCGTTATTACTTCACCCTTATTTCATGAAGAATATGAAATGAAAATCAAAGATTATACAGAATATTTAAATCGAAAAATTTAACACACAAAAAAACATGAAAAAGAAGATTTTAAGTTTAATTGGAGTTTTTGGACTGCTTATTTTTATGAGTTGTAATAATTCAACTAATGAAAAAATGAAATTAGATCCAGATTTACTTCCTGTTAGTTGGAGCAAAAATGCTAATATCTATGAGGTTAATATTCGTCAGTATACTGAAGAAGGTACTTTTAATGCTTTTGCAAAAGAATTACCAAGGCTTAAAAAAATGGGAGTTGATATTCTTTGGATTATGCCAATTCATCCAATAGGTGAAAAAAATAGAAAAGGAAGCTTAGGTTCTTATTATTCAATTAAAGACTATAAAGCAGTAAATCCAGAATTCGGAGATTTTCAAGACTTTAAGAATTTGGTTGATAAAGCACATCAACAAGGAATGCATGTCATTATTGATTGGGTAGCCAATCATACTGCTTGGGATCACCATTGGATGAAGAGTAATCCTGAGTATTATGAATTGAATGAGCAGGGAGAGATGTTTGCACCTTATGATTGGTCCGATGTGGTTTCTTTAGAGTATAATAATAAAGAAATGAGAGCTGAAATGATAGATGCTCTTAAATATTGGGTTCGCGAAGCTGATATTGATGGTTATCGTTGTGATGTGGCTTCTGAAGTACCAACAGATTTTTGGAATGAAGTAAGAACAGAATTAGATAAAATCAAACCTGTTTTTATGTTAGCAGAATCTGAGGAATCTGATTTGCTAGAATATGCATTTGATATGAATTATGGTTGGGAATTTCATCACCTTATGAATTCTATTGCTAAGGGTGAAAAAGGAAAGAAAGAGCTTTTAGAGTATATAGATAAAGAAAAAGAGAATACTCCCCAAAGGGCATACAAAATGTATTTTATTACTAATCATGATGAAAATTCATGGAATGGTACCATTGAAGAAAGATTGGGAAGTGCACAAGATGCCCTAGCTGTTCTTACCTTTACACTGGGAGATATGCCTTTGATATATTCTGGTCAAGAGTCTTCTAATGCTAAAAGACTTGATTTCTTTGAAAAAGATTTAATCGATTGGGGAAGTTATCCAAAGTCAAGGTTGTACAAAAATTTAATTTCCATAAAGCATGATAATCCAGCATTATGGAACGGTGAGTTTGGAGGAGAGTTTAAACATATCGACACAAAAAATAAGAATGTTTTTTGTTTTACAAGAGAAAAAGATGGAAGAGAAGTATTGGTGATTATCAACTTAAGTACAAGAACCTTCGAAAATGAGGACTTAGGGGTTGATTTCTCTAAGTATGGTGTCCTTCTAACTAACAAAGTTAGAGAGAATAATGATGCAAATCTATTGAGTTTAAAACCTTGGGGTTATACAATACTTGCTAGATAAGCTTAGGCATTGCTAATAAAAAAAGGGACTCCACATGTGGAGTCCCTTTTTTTATCATTCTCTATTAGAATATTATTTCGAAACAGGGAAGCTGAAACGAACAGTGGTATCCATTCCCAAACTAGACTTGATGAGGAAACTTCCTCCGAATAACTCAACAACTTTCTTGCTATTATTTAATCCTAAACCAACACCAGATTTTCCTTCTAAGTCGTCTTGGAATTTCTGATATGCTCCAATTTTTGAGATTTGCTCCTGAGTCATACCAAGGCCTTCATCTCTTACTGTGATGATGTACTGATCACCATCTTTACCTCCAATTACCCTAACGGCAGTTCTTTTCGGCGAGTAAAGGAAGGCATTTTCAACAATTTCAGTTATTACAGCAAGAAAATAGTCAGCTGGAACTTGAAGATTGGTATCCTCCAAACTAATAATGATGTCATCAGTTCTTCTCATATCGTTTGCTACTTCTGCAACTCTGTTTTCAGCCAATGATTTGATATTCAAGGAAGACTCCTTCATTTTCTCAGCCATCTTTATTTTATCTAAAGCAAGGGCTTCTAACTGATAATATAGAAATGATTTACCAACGATACTATTCAATTTCATTCCTGCTTTATATATCAGCTGGTTGAATTCTGCCATTTCAAATTTCTCCATATTGGAGTATTCTGTCATAAGCATTTTGGAGAATCCAACAATGGCTTTAAGGGGCTCGTTAATGACTTCCGTAATTGGAGTTCCCATGTTTTTGGTAAGTTCATTGAGCTTTTCTTCTGACTTTTGAATGAATTCTTCTGATCTTTTTAATCTCATTGATACTGCTCCTAGCAATTCTTCCATAGTGAATGGCTTTGGAATATAATCATCAGCACCTAATTCCATGCCTGCTCTTTGATCTTGACGGGTATTTTTAGCTGTAAGAAAAATAAAAGGAGTTGTAGAAGTAGACACGTTTTCACGCATTTGTTTCAGCGTTTCATAACCATCCATTTCTGGCATCATAATATCACATAATACCAAGTCAGGCTGAATGTTAGCTGCAACTTCTAAACCGATTCTTCCATTCTCGGCACCATGAACTTCATAATCCTCAGTTTCTAATATCTCAATAATGTTTTCTCTAACATTTTCTGTATCCTCAATTACTAGTATCTTTTTCATGATATAATTTGTTTTAGGGGCTTTCTTTTTTCAAAGATAATCATTTATTTATAAAATAAAATCTCATCAAAAATGGATTTTAACATTGGTTTGTTAAAATAAAGGAGGTTATTATGCACTATTTCAGGCTTCTAGCGTAGTCTTTTAATTTATTCATAAAGTCCATTTTCTTTCTCACGCTAACCTCTACTTCATTGCCATTTTCCATAATCACATATCCTCCTTTACCCTTCACATATTGAATGAGGTAGCGAAGATTGATGAGGTGTTTACTATGTATTCTAATGAAATTGATATCGGATAGAAGCTTTTCGTAATTATTTAATGACTTGCTTGCAATGAGTTTTTTACCATTTTCCATAAAGAAAAGAGTGTAAACATCAGAGGCTTCACACCTGACAATATTATTTATTTTTACAATATGTAAGCCTTCAGAACTTGGGATGATTAATTTGGGTTCGTCTTGAATTAATGCATCCTTAATCTTTGTGATCTTAAGAGATACCTCATCGTCAATGTGTGTGTGTAAGAATCGATCAACAGCATCGAAAACTTCATTGGGTAAAATAGGTTTCTTTAAATAATGGATAGCACTATATTCAAATGCTTTCATGGCAAACTGGTCGTGTGAAGTGATAAATATTACTTCATAATCCAGATGATTTGTTTTATCAATAATGCTAAATCCATCTCCATCAGGAAATCCAATATCCATAAATACCAAATCGGGTTGTGTTTTCTCTATCATTTCTATGCTAGAGCTTACACTTTCTGCCATTCCTACCAAGTCTAATTGTGGGATGTTCTTTGTGATAAGGTTTTCAAGAAGAATTCTGATTTGTTTATCATCATCTAAGATGAGTGTTTTAAATTTCTTTTCCATGCGAATTAATTCTACACTAAAGATACAATTATTTTTTCAAACCTAATGGGCAAGTTTTTTTAATTATTAACCTAGAAATATTAATTACTGATATGAAAGTAGTAGATGAATACTAATAATAACTGATGAGCAGCAGTTTTGGCTTCAATGGAAACGAATATCAAAGTATGGCTATTAATTGTATGAAAATCACGGGTATAGTTCGGAAATTCGTATATTTGAAGCACACATCCCCTTTTGACCTTTTTTCACGCATTATCAAAGCATATCTCTGTATTTATTGTGTTTTTATTTTATAGGAAGGATGTTTTATCCTCCCTTATTGTGTTATTAAAGCGAAATATGATGAGAAAACCAGCTGCATTTCTTCTGCCTTTGTTAATCCTTTCTTTTATTAATATCCAAGCCCAGGTCATTTTTGAGGATGGCTTTGAATCAGGAACGCTGTCAAAATGGATAGCAAATGGTGATACATTAGTGAGCACAATATCCCCATCTGAAGGTTCTTATTGTTTTCAAGGGACAAATTCCTATCAAATGCAAAAAACAATATCCCCAATTTCTGATGATATTATTATTGAATTTGCCATGAAAGCTGCTCAAGATAATAAAGAATGTGTAGATTTTTTAGTTTATGACGAATCAAGTAATGCGCTTGCGAGGATCTATTTTGCCAATATGGGTTATATCTATTCCAAAAATGGGGTAAATGATGTGGCTTTGAAAGTTTATACTTGGGAGGTATGGTATCAAACTAAGATTATTATAGATCAGGTAAATAGAAAATACGATATAGTAATAGACGGAGACACTCTAGGACAAAATTTTGATTTTGTGGAGGGAGCAGCCTCATTTGCTAGTCGATTTTACTTTAGTGGAAGTGAATCAGAGAGCAGTGTTGGATATATTGATGATGTGAGTATATATACAGAAGCAGCAGGTGGAGGCACAGAAAGAGATGCTTTAATGGCCTTATACAACGCAACTGGTGGAGATAACTGGACTGATAATACAAATTGGAATTCGGAGGCTCCTCTAGGAGATTGGTATGGAGTGATTACTGATAATGATGGACAGGTTATAGATTTATCATTGTATGATAATAATCTCACTGGCTATCTTCCCACTGAAATTGGAGATTTATCATTTCTTGCAAAATTGGGCTTGGGAGGTAATTCCATAGGAGGCGATTTCCCAGCGAGTATTGCAAATTTAATCAATTTAGAAGATTTAATTCTAGATGAAAGTTCTATAACTGGAACCCTTTTTACCGAGATGCAAAATATGACCAACTTAAAACGTATTGGATTAACTGGTAATAATTTTAGTGGCGAAATACCAGATTGGATTGGGAATTTAACAGCATTAGAAGAATTGGGACTATCCACAAATAATTTCTCCGGTTCTATTCCAAATTCAATTGGAAATCTAAGTCAATTAGTTAAGTTAAAGTTGGATGAAAATAGTTTAACTGGTATCATTCCTACAGAAATTGGAAATTTAATAAATCTGCAAATAATAGAGTTGTATGACAATCAGTTATCTGGTGGTATTCCTATTTCTATAGGTGATATGGTTAGCCTTACTGAGTTAAATTTGAGTTCGAATCAGTTAACTGGTGAAATTCCAACAGAAATAAGTGGTTTAACAAATCTTCAAGGAATCATTTTGGTTAACAATCAATTAAGTGGATCTATTCCGGTAAGTATAGGGAATATAAGTGGTTTGTTATACTTCATGCTTTCACAGAATCAGTTCTCAGGATTTATTCCAACAGAAATTGGAAATTTGACTAACTTACAATATTTATGGTTAGATGATAACCAATTTATTGGTGAGCTGCCTGCCAGTATTGCTGGATTACAAAGTTTGGCGGAGTTTCGAGTGAACTCAAATTATATTGATGTGATTCCTTCAGCTTTTTCTTCACTACAAATTGAGTCCTCAGATTTCTCATCTAATGACTTAACTTTTGAAGATATTGAAAATCTTCCAGCTAATGCTGGATATAACCCTCAAAATACTTTTCATGCCCACGATACTACTTATCTAGAAACTGGGATCACAGGTTTAATTCAATTGGATTTTGATGGGGAAGTTATAGGTAGTGAGTATAATTGGTATAGAGAAGGTGTATATGCAGCAACTACTTCTGGAAATAGTATTCTGGCAACAGAAGGTCCCGGGATTACCTATTTTTCACTAGAAATTACAAATACAGCATATCCAGATTTTATATTAAATGTTGATTCTATAGTCGTTATAACGGAATCCCCCGATGTGGAAAAAGCGGCTTTAATGGCTTTGTATAATGCCACAGATGGAGACAACTGGACTGTAAACACCAACTGGAATTCTACTAGCCCATTATATGAATGGTATGGCGTAAGTACAGATATTGATGGACATGTGATGGAGATATTCTTAACAAATAATAATTTAACAGGGGAGCTACCAGTAGAAATTGGCGACTTAACATATTTAAAGAATCTTTACCTCTATGAAAATACAGTGGGTGGTATAATTCCTGCAGAAATTGGAAACTTAATTAACCTAGAGTTCTTTAATATGTATTTGAATACTATTGCTGGACCATTGCCAGCTGAATTAGGAAGCTTAACTTCATTAAAGGAATTAGTATTAAATCAAAATAACATTGATGGTATTATACCTCCAGAATTAGGAAACCTAAATGTTTTAGAAAAAATTTGGCTTCAGGAAAATGAATTAACAGGTAGTATTCCAATAGAATTAGGAAATATAGATTCTTTGAATTATTTAAACCTTTCCTATAACCAATTAGTTGGTGAATTACCATCTGAATTAGGTGGTTTATCTAAAATGGAAAACTTTATGTTGTCAGAGAATGGTTTTTACGGTGTTATTCCTGATGAATATGGAAACCTAAGTTTGCTGCATGATTTTCGTATTGATGGAAATAGTATTACAGGCGATATCCCTGCAACTTTTGAAAATTTGAGTAACCTTTCTTTGTTCTATTTTAATTCAAATGATATTATCAATATACCCTCTTCTATTTCAACTCTAAATATTATAGATGGAAATTCCTCAGAGAATCAACTCACATTTGAAGATGTTCAAAATTTACCAGATAATATTTATTATGCACCTCAAAAAAGGGTGTCCATAAAAGATACTATTCAATTAGTTTTTGATGAAGAGTATGAATATGTCTTAAACTTTGATCAGGGAGTTGCTGGTAATGATTATAATTGGTACCGAGATGGTGATTTTTATGAAAATAATTCTACGGGTATTATTATTATATCTGAACAGTCAAACGGATTGACTCATTATTATCATGTGAATATTAGTAATAGCATTTATCCAGATTTATATCTTGAAACAGATTCCTTGATGGTTAAAGAGGCATCTTGTAACCTATCCTTATCAGTTGAACATACAAATGTGACTTGTACTGGTTTGAATGATGGTAGTATTAATATTTCTCCTTCTAATGGCTTAGAACCATATGAGTATAGTATTGATAATGGGGATACTTGGTTTACAGATAATCTATTTAATGATCTCTTAGCAGGAGATTATCAAGTCAAGGTCCGTGATGCCAATAATTGTGAACTTACTGAATTAGTTACGGTTAGTGAGCCTAGTTCAGGAGTGGATTTTACAGAGGATGTCACAAATATTCTGTGTTTTGGAGATAATAATGGAGCAATAGTGATAACTGGAACTGGAGGAACGCCCGATTATCAATACTCCATAGATGATGGTGAAAATTTCCAAAGTTTTAATGAATTTAATGGTTTATTAGCAGGAGAATATGTTGTAGTCATACGCGATGCGAATGCTTGTAGCAATTCACATATGGTCACCATAACAGAACCATTAGCCTTTTCATTCACTACAAATACTATGGATGCCACCTGTTTTGGAGAAGCCAGCGGAAGTATGGAGTTTATCCCAGATGGCGGAGTAGGTCCATATGAGTATAGTATTGATAATGGAGATACTTGGTTTACAGATAATCTATTTAATGATCTCTTAGCAGGAGATTATCAAGTCAAGGTCCGTGATGCCAATAATTGTGAACTTACTGAATTAGTTACGGTTAGTGAGCCTAGTTCAGGAGTGGATTTTACAGAGGATGTCACAAATATTCTGTGTTTTGGAGATAATAATGGAGCAATAGTGATAACTGGAACTGGAGGAACGCCCGATTATCAATACTCCATAGATGATGGTGAAAATTTCCAAAGTTTTAATGAATTTAATGGTTTATCAGCAGGAGAATATGTTGTAGTCATACGCGATGCGAATAATTGCACCAACCAACATGAAGTAACGATTACTGAGCCAGAAAGTGGAGTTGATTTCACAGAGATAGTAACAGACGTATCCTGTTTTGGTGAATCTACTGGTTCAATTCAATTAATAGCAAGTGGAGGGCTTAGTCCTTACAAATACAGTTTGACAGGGTCGGCACCTTGGCAGTTTTCTTCTTACTTTGGAGATTTAGCTGTTGGCGAATATCAAATGGCAGTAAGAGATGTTAACTTATGTGTTAGTACTCATGTTGTTAGTGTTTTTGAGCCTGAAAATGCCTTGACATTGGTTGTTAATAGTACCAATGTTCAGTGTTTTGGAGGCGATGATGGTGAGATAGAAATGATAGCTAATGGTGGAGTTATTCCCTATGAATACAGTATTGATAATGGAACAATTTGGCAAGGTTCATCTGTTTTTGATAACTTAGAACAAGGGAATTATAATGTAATGGTTAGAGATGCAAACCTGTGTCAGCAATCTTATGATGTTTTTATTAGTCAGCCTTCATCTTTACCAGAAGTGTTTTTTACTGGTTTAGATGCTGAATATTGTGAAGATATAGTAGAAGTTATTTTAACAGGAAACCAAGCTCCTGTTGGTGAATTTGAAGGGCTAGGTATTACTGATTTAGGTAATGGAACAGCAGTGTTTAATCCGTCTGAAGCTGGAGTTGGGGGACCGTTTGAAATTATTTATTCTTATTCCGATGCTTCAGGTTGCTTGAACTCTGAAAGTCAATTTACTTTGGTAAACGAAGTATTGACAGTTGATTTTACAGGGCTCAGTGCAGAATATTGTATTGATGCTTCGGTTTCTGTTTTAATTGGTAGTGAGGCTCCAGAAGGAAGTTTCTCTGGTCCAGGAATTACCGATAATGGAAATGGTACTGCTACTTTTAATCCTTTTGCTGCAGGAGAAGGCGGTCCGTTTGATATCCTTTATGAGTTTAATAGTGTAAGTTCTTGTTCCTCTCAAACAACTCACCAAACTATCGTTAATCCTCTTCCTGCAGTCTATTTTACAGGACTCGAAGATGCCAATTGTATAGGTGACCCTCCTCAAGTTTTAACTGGAAATCAGGCGCCAGGTGGAATGTTTACCGGTCCAGGAATAGTTGATAATGGAGATGGGACCGCTACATTCGATCCCAATATTGTTGGGTTAGGTGGTCCATACACTATATTTTATGAATACTCTGATGCAGTAGGGTGTTCTAACTCTTCAAGCCAGTCTACTACGGTTTATAATATTCCAAACGTAAGCTTTACGGGTTTAGCATCTGATTATTGCGAGGGAGCTTCTGAAATATTAATTACTGGGAACCAAGCCCCAAATGGTGAATTTAATGGTCCTGGTATAGTTGACCAAAATGATGGGACAGCCTACTTCTATCCTGTTCTTGCAGGAGTTGGAGGACCTTATCATATTACATATATCTACCAGAACAGTAATGGTTGTTCGGCCATTGATGAACAAGAAACAAATGTTGTTGAGCTTCCTGTTGTTACTTTTAGTGGTTTAGAATCTTCCTATTGTATTAATAATACAATGGTTGATTTAGTAGGGAATTTTGCTCCTGATGGGGAATTCTCTGGTCCAGGTATTCTTGATAATGGAGATGGTACTGCTGTTTTTGATCCTGCTATAGCAGGAGTAGGTGGAGTCTATGAAATCAAATATGAATACTCCAGTCCACAGGGCTGTTATGGTGAAGAGATACAGAATGTAGAAGTATTTGATATAGATGTATTAGAAATCATAGGGCTCAATGTCAATTATTGTTCACAGGATCCTCTTGCTGAACTCATTGGAAATATGGCCCCTTTTGGATCATTTACTGGTTCTGGTATAATAGATAATGGTGATGGAACCGCTAATTTTAGTCCTTTGCTAGCAGGGGCAGGAGGGCCTTATGATATTATGTATTTCTATACAAATGAAAATAACTGCTATTCAGAAACAACGGAATCAACTATTGTTGACTTGACTCCTCAGATTAGTTTTACTGGATTAGGGAGCGTTTATTGTATTGATTCTGATCCCATTACAATAACTGGAGATCAGCCAGATGGAATTTATTCTGGACCTGGGATATTAGATAATGAAGATGGTACGGCAATATTTAATCCTTCAGATGCTGGAGCAGGTGAAAACCATGAAATTATTTATAGTGTCACCTCAAGTGAGGGGTGTTATGCAGAGGATCTTCAACAAGTTAATGTGGAAGGGTTGCAAGAATTGAGTTTCGATGGGTTGGAATCAGATTATTGTTTTACCAATCCCGCATCAATTATTACTGGCAATATGGCTCCATTAGGAACATTTATAGGACAAGGAATTATTGATAATGAAGATGGTACTGCTATATTCGATCCTCAAGTAGCAGGAATAGGAGGGCCATATATCATTACTTATGAGTATCAAACAGGAGTATGTGAGAATATTTATGAGCAAGAAGTGACTGTTTTTAGTTCAACAGCTGTAAGTTTTACTGGGCTTGATGAAACCTATTGTAAGGTTAATACTGAATTTATTTTAACAGGAAGCCAGGCGCCAAGTGGATATTTTACTGGCGAAGGAATTATCGATTATGGTGATGGAACTGCCTCTTTCAACCCCTCTATTTTAGGTTCAGGTGGGCCATTCGGTATTAGTTATCATTTTGAAAATGAAAATGGATGTATTAGCTATGTGGAAGAATTTACAAATATTGTAGATGGTCCAATTGCTTCTTTCGATTATTCACTAGGAGGATGTGTTGAGGATGCCATCTTTGTTGATCAGTCTACTTCAACGAATGGTGATATTATTAATTGGAGCTGGGATTTTGATGACCCAGATAGTGAAGGTTCTGATGTTTCTGATATTCAAAATCCATTGCATCAATTTGTCAGTAATAAATCTTCCTTTAATATTAAGTTAATTGTTGGAGATGAACAAGGTTGTTTAGATTCTATTGTACAACTTATTGAGCCTTTCTCCACTTCAACAATAAGGGGGCATGTTTATTCAAGTGATGGAACAGATATTACTGATGGATATGTCTTGGTTTATCTTCTTTCTGATGGCATTATTTCAACACAAGTTGATTCGGTTGGAATCGCAGATGATGGAAGTTTTGCTTGTGATGAAATGGCCACTTGTGTTGATTATATATTCCGTGCGTATGCTAATAGATCTGAGTATCCAGATGTAATGCCCCGTTGGCATATTGATGCTTATTTTTGGCTGGATGCAATTCCTGTTTCTCCAAATTGGGATGATATATTAGTGGATAATATTGATATCAATTTGTATCAAGTACCACTGCCTCCAGAAGGAACTTCAGGAATTGGCGGAGGAGTATATTATACCGGAGGAAAAGGCGAACCCGTTAAAAATGTGGATGTGGTATTGGAATTTGATGCTGCCGATGACAAAGGTGATGAAGTGGTTGGCTATAAGCCTACCGATGAATTAGGACATTGGGAGTTTGACAAGCTGGGGGAGGGGACTTTTAAAATCAGTCTCGATATTCCAGGTTTAAATATAGATTCTGTTTATACGGTAAGCATTTCTGCTCCAAATACTAATATTACCAACTTGGACTATTATATTGATCCTGAGCATGGAATATATATGGCTCCAACAGGATTAGATGAATTAGATGATCTAGGTTTTGGTAGTATCGGATTATTTCCAAACCCAAATTCTGGGCAATTTTATTTGGAGATCTTAAAGTCTGAAAATATTTCTAGGTTGGACATTAATTCCATTGAACTCTGGGATATGGAAGGAAGACTAATCAAAGATCTAGGTATTAAATTTAAAGGAGACCACTATTTAGCTCAACTCAATCTTTCAGATATTGAACCCGGCATGTATTTCATCAAAGTAAAAAACAAAGAGGAATTTGGTGTCGTGAAGTTTGTAATTCAGAGAAAATAAGAACATCATTCTATTCAGAAGCATATTGTCATTTTATGATGATATGCTTCTTTTAATTTCCGCGATTGCTTAGTTGTAATATTTTTGTATCTTTAATTGAACAAGAAAAAGCCTAGATGCTCAATACAGAACTAAAGAAAATTGTAGATTTTCTACATCAGGAAAAAGGGATTGATTTTTCGGGATACCGAGAAGCTATGCTGGAGCGAAGAACCCAAAAAAGATTACTCAATACGAAATGCAAGAATTATCATGAATATTTAAATCTTCTTATTCAAAACCCTCAAGAGCTTGACTTATTGATTGACGTCTACACCATTAATGTGAGTAGTTTTTTTAGAAATCCATTGAGTTTTGAAATACTAAGAAAAGAAATATTTCCTACCATTATCGAGCAAAAACAAGAAGAGTCTAAGTCGAATATTCGTGTTTGGTCAGCAGGATGTGCAAAAGGAGAGGAAGCCTATTCGGTGGCCATATTATTAAACGAAATTCAGGATAGAAAGAAAATATTTAACTCCATTTATTTTATTGCAACAGACCTAGATCCCAATGCTTTAAAAGCTGCAAAGCAAGCTGTATATACTGAAAGTAGTATAGAAAAGATCAAGCATGGTTTAGTAAAAAAGTATTTTCATGAGAAAGGAAATGCTTTTCGATTAGTTCCTATCATAAGAGATATGGTTCAGTTTTCGTCTTATAATCTGTTGAATATAAGGCAAAAACTACCACCAGAATGTATTTATGGTGATTTTGATATCGTCTTGTGCCGGAATGTTTTGATATACATGAATGAGAAGGAGCAGCATGTGATTTTTGAGAAGCTTTATCGTTCCTTAAGGCCCAATGGTTATTTAATTCTAGGAGAAGCAGAACTACCAATTGTTGAGTTTAAACATAAGTTTAGAAGACTAGGTCGTCATTGTAAGATATTTAAAAAGGTTCCTTTTTTATAGAATTAAGGAATGATAAAAACCTGATATATGAATAAGATTGTATTTAGAACTATAGGTGGTAGATTAACATTTTGGTTTCTATTTTTAGCACTGATTCCATTACTAGTTGGAATTCTAATTGCTTATAATATGCAAAGTAAAACTATTGAAAGAGAGACTTTCAATAAGTTGACTGCCGTTCGCGATTTAAAAGTTCGTGAATTAAATGCTTGGCTCGATGAAAGGTTAGGGGATGTCCATATTATTGCTGAGGATTTTGAAATTAGAGGGCTAGGCATAGCTTTTAATGCAAAGGAGACGAGTTTTGCTGATATTGAGAAAATGGAAAATGCATCTTCTATATTGAAAAGATACTTAGTGGCATTTAAGGATTATGAAGAAATATTTCTCATTAACGCTGAAACTGGTATCATTGAGGTTTCAACGAATCCTCAATTTATAGGCCTTAATAAAAGGACCAATAGTTATTTCACAAAACCATTAGAAACAGAGGGAATCTTTATCAAGGACATTCACTATTATGATCATTTGAATAAACCACAAATGTGTATTTCTATACCCGTTTATGATAAAGAATTCAAAACCCAAGTTTTAGCTGTATTGGTTGTCCGAATAGATTTAGAAAAATCCCTTTATCATTTATTAGAAAACAATACAGGGATGGGTGAAACAGGGGAGACGCTAATTGTAAATAAGAATGTTATTGCGCTCAATGATTTAAAATATGCAAACGATGCCATTCTGAAAATTAAAATTGATGCAGAACCTGCTGTTAATGCTGCCGCTGGTCATACAGGTATTACCAAGACTTTAGATTATAGAGGAGAAGAAGTACTTGCAGCTTATACCTATATTCCAAAGACAATGTGGGGGTTTATCTCTAAGCAAGATATGGTGGAATTAAACATGCCTATTAAAACTCTTGGACAGAACTATATTCTTCTTTTCTTTATTTCTGCATTAACTATTCTTCTTGTTGTTTTTTGGTTGAGTAAAAGAATATCTCAGCCCATTTCAAATATGTATAATGTATCAAAAAAAATAAAGGACGGTGATTATTCAGCTAGAAATACCATAACATCAGTTGATGAAATTGGTGCTTTAGGAACCGCGATCAATGAAATGTCAGATGCGATTGCCTCAAAAAATACAATTCAAAATGCAATTTCAAAGATAACAAGAGTGATGATCGGAAATAATTCTTTTGAAGAATTTACTGAACGACTGCTGGAACAATTATTGGAAATCACAAAATCGCAAATTTGCATAGTATATTCTTTTGATAGAGAGAGTTTTGAGTATAGGTATTTTACATCAATAGGTGCTAAAAAAGAATTGTTTAAACCATTTACAGTAGACGCTGCTGAAGGTGAATTTCATTCTGCGATTAAAAAGAAAAGTATAGTTTATCTCAATAATATTCCTGAAGAAACAAATTTTAAATATGTGACCAGCTTTGGACATGCACAGGTAAAAGGAATTATTACTATTCCTATAATTATTGATAAGGAAGTGATAGGGATTATCTCTTTGTCAAGCATATATGCTTATACACCAGTAGTTTATGAGATTCTCGAAACTTCTTGGCAGAGTATAAATATAGCTTATTCCAATCTATTGGCCAATCAAAAAACGCAGGTTTTAGCTCAAAGCTTATATAAGACCAATCAACAACTAGAGGCCCAAACTGAGGAATTACAAGACCAGACAGAGGAGCTTCATGATCATGCTAATGAATTACAAAGATCAGCCCAAGAGCTACATGAGCAAAATGTAGAACTCGAAGCGCAAAGGAAACAAGTGGAGTCTGCCAATCAGTTAAAAAGCGAATTTCTATCAAATATGAGTCATGAACTCAGGACTCCTCTAAACTCAATAATGGCACTCTCTCGCGTACTCATTATGCAGGCAAAAGATAAACTTAATACAGAAGAAAATAGTTATCTGGAAATAGTGGAACGAAATGGAAAGCGACTACTAGATTTAATTAATAACATCCTCGATTTATCAAAAATAGAATCAGGGAAAATGGATATAGCAGTATCCTCTATTTCACTCAAGACCCTTATACAGATGATAGTGGAAAACATTCAAGGCTTGAGTGAAGAAAAAGGGATAGCTATTGCTTTGAACATCTCAGAAAATTTCCCAATGGTAGAAACTGATGAAGCAAGGTTACATCAGGTATTACTTAATATTGTCGGAAATGCGGTGAAATTTACAAATGAAGGAAGCATAGGGATTCATGTAATTGAAGAATCGGGTAGAGCTTGTATAGCAGTTAGTGATACAGGAGTTGGCATACCAAAGGAAATACTTCCTCACGTGTTTGATGAGTTTAGGCAAGCAGATGGAACTTCTTCTCGGCAGTTCCAAGGTACTGGTTTAGGTCTAGCCATTGCTCAAAAATTAACGGGTATTCTAGGTGGAGAGATAAAAGTAGAAAGTGTTTTAGGTAGTGGATCCATCTTTACCATTTGTATACCTATTAAATGGGATAATATAGAAATGGTTCAGCCTGTCGAAAAACTAAACTTAGAAGTATTTGAGGAGGCTAAAAAAACAATACTGGTGGTTGATGATGAACCTAAAACAATAGCTGAGATATCAAATTCTTTACAGCAAAGTGGATATGATGTCATATCTACAACTTCTGGAAAAGAAGCTATTCGTTTGGCAAAAGAGTATCAGCCTTTCGCCATTACCCTAGATGTAGTGATGCCAGAGATGGATGGTTGGGAGGTCTTACAAGAATTGAAGAATGATTTTTTAACAAAAGATATTCCCGTTATTATTGCTTCCGTCTCTAATGATCAGGAAACAGGTTTTGCTCTGGGTGCAATAGGGTATTTAAATAAACCAGTTAATAAAGCAGCGCTAATATCTGAGATTTATAAATCTCATCATTATCCTAAAACCATTATGATTGTCGATGATAATGAATTTGAGTCAGAGCAATTGAAAAAGATGATTGAGAAGGAAGGTTTGAGTACAATCTTGGCATCAAGTGGTCCTAACTGCTTAAAAAGTTTAGAATTTAGCAGTCCTGATGTGATTATATTAGATTTGTTAATGCCAGAAATGGATGGCTTCGAAGTTTTAAATAAGATAAGAGCAAATAAAAAAACAAAAGACATCCCTGTTATCATTGTATCAGCTAAAGATTTAACGGCTCAAGACAAAGCTGATCTTAGTGGAAAGATTGAGAAGGTTTTCACTAAAGGCGAAGCTTCACAATCTGAATTACTAACTGAAATAAATAGAATTATAAATCAATTAGGAAAAAGCAATATTTCTACATCAACAAATACAAGTCAAAAAAGCATTTTGATAGTGGAGGATAATATTGAAGCCATTGCTCAAGTAAAAACGGTCTTGAAATCAGAAAATTATAAGGTAGAAATAGCGGTAGGTGGTCAAGAAGCTATAGAATTTTTAAAAGATAATACTCCTGATGGTATTATTTTAGATTTGATGATGCCTAAGGTTGATGGCTTTAAGGTGATGAGTTCGATTAGAGCAAACCTACAATCGAAAAGCATCCCTATTATTATTTTAACTGCCAAGGATTTAAAACCTGAAGACTTGGCTATCATTAATGACCACCAAGTAGCGCAAATTATACAGAAAGGAGATATTAATATTGAAGGGCTATTAGCAACAGTTAAAAAGATGATATATCCTATGAGTCATGACAGTCAAGTGACTCAAAAATATGAGTTGGTAGAAACAAATGGGAAGCCTCATGTATTGATTATTGAAGATCACTTAGATAATATGATAAGCATAAAAGCAATTCTTGGAAACAGATATCATATTTCTGAGGCTGTGGATGGAGCTAGAGGAGTGGAGATGATAAAATCATTGAAACCTGATATGGTTTTATTAGATATGTCTTTGCCCATAAAAAGTGGTCAGGAGGTGTTAGCAGAAATTCGAGCTGATGCAAAGACGATAGATATCCCAATTATTGCAGTCACAGCAATGGCCATGAAAGGAGATAAAGAGCGATTTATAGAGATGGGTTGTAGCGGCTATGTTTCAAAACCAATTGATGGAGAAAAGCTTCTACTCGAAATTAAAAAATATATATAAAGTGGGTGAATTATCATCAATAATTCTTTGGGTAAAAAAAAAATGTGTATATTTATATATCGTGCAAAACCATTAAAAAAAATTTAGAGTAGTTTTTGAGAGCGCTCAATTAAAATAGACTGATGAAAAAGATTCTAGCCATAGATGACCAACATGATAATCTCGTGATTATTAAAGCGGTAATTGTGAATAATATACCAGGATGTGAGGTATACACTGCTTTGTCAGGTCATGACGGAATTGAATTAGCAAAAGAAATCCAACCCGATGTTATATTGCTAGATATCATTATGCCAGTATTGGATGGTTATGCCACTTGCGAAATTCTTAAAAGATCTGAAGAAACTAAACATATCCCTGTGATTATGATTACTGCTATTCGAACCGATTCTAAAAGTAGGATTAGAGGTTTGAATATGGGAGCAGATGCGTTTCTGTCTAAGCCTATTGATGCCATAGAATTTACTGCCCAAGTGAATGTGATGCTTAGAATAAAAGCAGCCGAGGATAGATTAAGAGATAAAAATAAAGATTTAGAAAAAATCATTGAGAAGCGTACTTTTGAGCTGGTAGAAAGCGAAAGAAAATATCGTTCTCTATATGATTATGCCCCCCTCCCATATCAATCTTTAAATGAGGATGGTACCCTTTGCGATGTAAATCCAGCCTGGTTAAGTACTTTAGGATATACCCGCGATGAAGTGTTAGGTAAAAGTTATGCAGACTTTTTAGATCCTATTACTCGCAAAACATTTGAAAGTAGCTTCTCAGCATTAAAAAGTAGAGGTTGGGCAAGTGGTGTTCATTTTAAATTACAACATAAAGATCAATCCTTTATCGATGTTTCTTTAGAAGGAAGTGTAGCCTATAATAAAGATGGGAGTTTTAAACAAACTTATGGTGTTTTTCAAGATATCAGTCAAAGGATGAAGGCAGAGAAGGAGAATGCTAAGCTGAATGCAGCTGTTAGGCAAAGCCCTTCTATTATAGTTATAACTGATACTGAAGGGAAAATAGAATATGTAAATCCTAAATTTTCTGAATTAACTGGTTATTCTTTGGAAGAATGCATAGGGGAATTACC
>NZ_JABKCA010000015.1 GCF_013166655.1 Lentimicrobium sp. L6 | reverse complement strand
CGAGTAAGGTGAGTATAAATAATAGCGCAAGTAGAAAACCAAAAACAAGAAAATTTCCTGAGAAACCTTCTCTATATAAAACCAAGATAAAAGAGAAATAAACTAAGGCACTACCAGTATCATTCTGCAAAAATATAAATACTGAAGGTGCAAAAATAATGACTCCAGATCGGATAACTTGCTTCACATCTTTTAAATTGATTTGAATGCTGCTTAAATATTTGGCTAAGGCCAAATTGGTCGCAAACTTGGCAAACTCTGAAGGTTGCAAAGCAAAACTCCCCACTTGTATCCAACTTTTGGATCCTGCAACCTCCTTTCCCATCACAAGAACGGCAACCAGCAAAAGTAAAGTGGCACCATATATGACATAAGCAAAACTGGTGAAGAATTTCATATCGATCAGGAGAATGATAAAGATGAGAATCACTGAGGTCCCAATCCATAAAGCTTGTTTTCCGTAGCGCTCTCCCATATCGAAAATAGAGGAATGCTCTGGATTATAAACAGCAGCATATACACTCATCCATCCCATTAAGGCTAAAGCAAAGTACAAACCTACTAGCCACCAATCTACATTTTTTAATATGCTATTCTTTTCTCTCATATTCTATCTCTCTTAACTCTCTATACTTCTATCTAACAAACTTAATCAAAGCTTGACTAGTCAGGAGTAATGAGATCCGCCTCCAAAATTCTCTTCTCTTTTTCTTTTCTGATGACTACCCCATTCAGGTATTTTTCCATCATCAAGCTGGCGATAGGCGCGGCCCATGTGCCTCCGAAATCGCCTGCATTTTCTACCACAACAGCAATCGCAATCCGAGGATTGTCCATTGGTGCAAATGCGATAAATATACTGTGATCATCACCATGTGGATTTTGAACGGTTCCGGTTTTACCACAAACGGTCACACTATCCATAGCTCCTCTTCTAGCTGTTCCTCCTACTTGAACAACTCTTCTCATCCCTTCAACTATAGGAGCAAAATGCTCCGCTTTTATCTCCACCTCTTGCTTCTCGTTATACTTACTAATGATATTAGAAGGCTCCCCAATAGATTTAACTAAATGTGGTCTAAAATAGAATCCTCTATTGGCGATTGCTGCCGTTAAGTTAGCCAATTGAAGAGGTGTAATCAATAACTCCCCTTGACCAATAGCCAAGGAACGAACCGTCAAAGCATTCCAAACGCCACGATAAACTTTATCATAATACTCAACCGAAGGAACCATGCCAGACTTTTCATACATCAAATCTGTATTAAATTTAGTTCCCAAACCAAAGCTTCTCACTTTCCTCGACCAATTCTCAAATCCTTTTTTCACACTTCCAGCCTTTGGGTTGTTTAATGTATTTCTAAATGTATTCCAAAAATAAGGATTACAACTCTGCTGAATACCATATATCATCCCTAATGGAGTAATATGATTATGAGAACATTTAATAGGCTTAGATACTGTTCCTTGACAACTAAATTCTGTGTTTATAGTCACCACATGTTCATCCAAAGCTATGAGTGCATTAAGCATTTTAAAGGTAGATCCTGGAGGATAAGCTGCCATTAAAGCTCTATTATACAAAGGTTTTAGCGTATCATGAAGTAATAAAATAAAATTCTTACCTCTATTTCTTCCTACTAAAATAGATGGATCGTATGAAGGGCTAGAAACCAGGCTCAGAATCTCTCCGGTGGCAGGCTCTATGGCAACTATTGAGCCCAGCTTATTCTTCATGAGGAGTTCTCCGTATAATTGCAATTCTGCATCTAAGCTGGTATACAAACTCTTACCATTCACAGCTAATGTATCAAAACGTCCTTCCTTATATTTCCCTTTCTTTCTGTTCATCACATCAACCATCACATATTCGACACCTTTTTCTCCTCTCAATTCCTTCTCATAAAATTTCTCAATACCACTTTTTCCAATATAATCACCTGAGCGATAAAAGGCATCCCTATCTAGATCTTTTCTATTAACTTCACCAATATCACCTAAATTTAAGGCTCCAGAGCGATATGGATACCTCCTCAAGGTTCTTTCTTGTACATAAAACCCAGAAAAATCATATAATGTTTCCTGCAGATAGGAAAATTCTTCTTTGGGAATTTGCCCCAAGAATAAAGAAGCTTTATAGCGGCTGTATTTTTTTGCCTTATCCATTCTACGAATAAATTCTTCGTTAGAAATTTGTAATAAGGAACAAAAACGAGTGGTGTCAAAATCTTTAAGTTGACGAGGAATCACCATCAAATCGTAGGCTGCATTATTGGCCACCATGATTTTCTCATTTCTATCATAAATAATACCCCGAGCAGGATATATAATATTCTTCCTAATCACATTACTATCAGCAGATAGCGCATACTCTTCTTCAATGATTTGAACATAGAACAAGCGAGCCAAGAATATCATTCCTATTATGGAAATGACACCAATCATAATAAATTTTCGATCTGAATAGTTTTTCTTCATGTGCGGAGTGATTGCATACAAAATTAGATAAATAGATAAGGCGAAAAATATAGAATAAAATACATATTTAACTATCTGTTGTTAATACCAAAAAAATGTCGAAGTGAATTTTTATTATGAATTTCATAGTAATCTGGCTAAAGCAAGGTATTTTTTGTATCTTTAAGCTTCCATAATTTTTAAAACCTTGTCCTATGAAAAAATCATTTATACTCCTATTTGCATATGCTCTTTTAATGATGACTTCTTGCCAAAACCAAGACGAACAAGAAGTAGTTAAAAAGCCTGAGAAAAAAGAAATTGACTTTGAAAAAGAAAAAGCCAAGGTTTCAGAACTTCTAGATTTATATGCCACCAGTACAGAAAGTGGCGATATAGAAATGATAGAACAAATATGGTGTCCTAAAGAGGATGTTATATTAATTGGTACCGAGAATGATGAAAAACTAATGGGCTGGTCTACCATTAAAAAAACCATGTCTGGACAATTCAATTCCTTAAATGAAACCCTAATATCTATCACAGACCAAAATATCTCTTTCGACCGAGATGCCCGTACTGCTTGGTTCTTTGAAGAATTGAATTATAATTTCATCTATAATGATAAAGCGATGAGCTTAGATGGCATTCGTTTTACCGGAGTTTTTATTAAAGATGACCATGGTGTATGGAAATTGGTTCAAGGCCATGTTTCGTTACCGACAAGTATAGATATGAAATAACCCTACATCTTTATTTTTAGATAAATATTTTCCTTGTTAATTAATAGTTCTCTAAAGCTATAACTACTAATTACAGTGGTTTTATTACTTTGAACCATCGCTCTATTACCACTTGTGTTTCTCACCTCTTTTGGGGTATTCACAATGAATTTATAGTTGACATAATTTAGCATATCCTCAGAAGGAAGCTGTTCACTGAGTTCTTGTTCTTCTAATAATCGCTCCAAATATGGACTTAGGTTGGGGCGAATTACTCTATTCTTTTTTATCTTAATAAACTTCTTTAGAAACATATTAGGTTTGATTTCGGCTAGGGCATAAAGTGCATTGTTTAGAGATTTCTCGTCAGCAAAATCGAAGCTGATATTAAACTTCAGCTGTTTGGCATTGAGGTCTTTTTTGATATTTGAAATACCAGGTTGTGCTTTTAAAAGTCTTAGTTTCTCGTCCAACTCTTGAATCTGTGGAACCTCGGGTACTCCACCCATCTGACTCATCATACCCCCAAAACCACTAGTTTCAAGATACATTTCATATTTTCCAGAGAGGTCTTTATTAATGGTAACCTCCTCAACTAGGTCGATACAAGATGTTAAGCTTAAAGAGATAAATATAATGGCAATACTAAAAAGTAACTTTCTCATTCGTTTAAATTTTGGTGCAAAAATAAGAGATTATCCAAGCAAGAAACGAATGAGAAAGTAATGTATTACAGTTTTAGAGTTTTTTAAGGATTAGTTTTGTTTTACAAATTTCTTTTGAATTAACTGTTGCTCCATTTCAAACTGCAAAATATAAACTCCATTTTGCAAATTCGAAATATCAATTTCTAAATCTTCTGAGGATTTTTCTTCTTTCCCATTTAATACCTGTTGACCAGAAATATTAAATACTTTATAATTGAACTCACCTGTTTCTTGGGTTTGGACTTTTATGGATTCTTTGGCTGGACTTGGGTAGACTAGGAATTTATTACTGAAGGATAATTCTTGATGGCCTACGAACATATCTACTGGAAAAATCTCTCCCAAAGTATCACCATTATGCAGATAACCTGTGATTTCATTATTATAATCCCATTCAAAGCCATGAATTTCTCTTTCCATAAAACCAAAATCAATTGAATACTCCGATTTTGTATATTCCAATCCAGTGTAAGGAATTAGTAATTCTGGAACATTGTCATCTTGCAAATAGTCGGTTAATTCAAATCCATTATCCAAGAGTATGGATGTATTAGTTTTTGTTAAACCTCCCCACTTATGATAATCTATTTGGGATATGCATAAATCTTCAAATTCTATTTCTAGTAGTTCATTTGGATAAGATTCTGTATATTCATTTGGATAAAAAACCAAAACAGTATCACCATAGGTAATTTTATCAAATTTACCGTATTCAAATTCAGTATACTTTCTATAAAACTCTGCTTCAAATATCAAAGAATCAATATGATTTTCAATATTGGTTACCTCATACCTCAGATAATTATGTTTGAATTCCACATTTTTATAAGCTTCTGCACTGTAGGTATAATAACACAAAACGTCACCCACCTCAAATTGACTAAACATATCTTCAAACTTCGGCACTAAGACTCCCAATTCACGCCCTTCGATACCCAGTAATTGATAATTACTAAATTGAAGGACTCCATGATTTTTCGTTAACACAAAGGATTCATTATTTGATAATGATATGATTTTAACAGAATCCTCCTCTCCAATTACATTTATCAAATCTAATGAACTGACAACAGCCGTGACAGAACTTTCCTCATCAAAAATCCATTCTTCATTTAGTTGAGCATTAGGGAGTAACTTAAATTGTTGATTATAGCTTTCAAAAACCCATTCTCCATTTTCGTATACTTTTGCTTGGTCCAAAAGAAACTGAGGCTGATTTGCAAGCATATAATTGGGTTCCGAACAAGTATCGCATGGACTTACGATTTTATTGAAATAATAGACTTCATGATCGCTCATCTGTTTAGTCGAGTCCACCCAAAGTACATTATCTAGTATTTCTAAGTCTCCATCATTTGAATAACAAAATCGCTCAGTGGTATTTATTGGTGCCCAATTTTGAGCAAACAAACCAATGGTCATCATTAACATGATAATTAACAGTAAATTTTTCTTCATAGTTTTTATTTTAAAAAGTGAATAAATGAAAGTAGGTGTTGATTCATTCTGCTTTTCCCGCTAATTTAATGAAATTACATTTGTTTGATAAATTTCTTTCTAATGATTTGGTTATTCATAGCTATTTGAAGAATATAAACTCCATTATGCAAGTCCGAAATATCAATCTCTAAATCGGCTAGAGTTTTTTCTTGCTTCCTATCCAAAACCAATTGCCCTGAAATATTGAATACTTGATAATTGTACTCACCTGTTTCTTGGCTTTGGATTGTTATGGATTCTTTGGCTGGGCTTGGGAAGACTAGGGAATTATTATTTATTGATAATTCTTTTTGTCCTGTGAAAATATCTAATGGGTGAATATAACCTAAAGTATCTCCATTATCAATAACTCCGACCAATTCTCTTTCTCCCCCCCATTCAAAACCAAAGTTTACATATTCTAAGAAGCCATATTCAACAGAATGCTCCATCAACATAGATTCACCAACAGGGTAAAGTTCAAAACTATACAAACCCTCATCATGATACATCAAATTGGCAAATGGCCAATCTCCTTCATAAGTAAACTGAGTCTTCTTAAGGCCTCCCCACTTAAAATTTGAAAGCTTAGAGATAGCAATCCCTTCGGAATAATTATACATATCAGGCCCTCCTTGTATAAACAATGTATCATTGGGATACGCATCTGTAAATCGATTCCTATATACTACAATATCCTCATAACCTTTAGTAGATATTTGGTTTGAACTTTTCCAATACCAATCTGTATTTGTTCTAACAAAGGCATTAAATACAATGGAATCTTCATACCTCGTAACATTTTCAATATCATACCTCACATCCGAAATCCAGCCATAAGTCTGATCGTCAGCTGCCCAATTATTAATATGATAACAAATCACATCCCCAGCACTGATCTCCGCATACATATCCTCAAAATTCGGAACCTGAAAGCCCAAGTCTCGTCCTTCGATACCTATGAGCTGATACTCGTTATTCCAATTTACAATTCCATGATTTTTTGATAAAATAATCCCCAATCCATTGGAAACCAATATTGTTTTTATTGAATCCTCTTGTCCAAATAAATCCATCATACCTATTTCTGAAATGGTGGCAGTGATATTGCCTGCAAAATCCCAAGAATCATTTAGGGAAGCATTGGGCTTTAGCGTATAAGTTTCTAGCTCTTCAATGGGCAAAAAGAAAGTATCTTGAAAAACCCAATCTCCATCTGGAAATACCCAAACATCATCCAATAAAAACTGTGGTTGATTGTATAAAAACAAACTTCCTTCTCCATTCTCAAAAGGAATAGCAATTTTATTGAGGTGATAAACTTGAGCATCATCAACTTCTTCAAAGGTCTCCACCCAGAGTACATTATTTATCATATCCAAAGTATCATCAGAGGAATAACAAAATCGTTCAGTGCTATTGATTGGCGCCCAATCCTGAGCAAACAAACCAATACTCATCACTAGCATTAATAATAAAAGTAAATTTTTCTTCATAGTTTTTTGTTTTAAAAGTGAATAAATGATGATAGGTTTTGATTGTTTCCATATTTTAAGTCATTACTTTTTCCCTGACAAAGGCAAAAACCTTATTGGCTCTTGAAATATTTTGGCTATAAACCCCTATAGGAATATTATTAATGGACTCTAAATCTTTATCCACGAGATTTAAATAATCCATGATCCATTTATAATGAACAGGTTCCTCCGTTTTCTTATCTTCTGCAATAATCTTTTCCGCCTCTGCTTTTGTTAATTCCTGATTGCGGATCATATTATTAATTTGAGGAAGTCTTCGTGAAGAACCAAATCTTTTATCTCGAATAAAATTGCTAAATGGTTCAGCAATGCAATCGAAATGACGAGTATAATCAGAATCCTCAGAATCGCTCCAGTTTAGTTCTTTTTTGATAATCTCTCCAATTTCGAAATCCGAGGGCAGATCTTCGTAATACAATATATTAATCTTTCGACCAAACCTCCCCAATTTGGTTTGGACAAAGGCAGAGATAAAATTCATCCTTGGATAAATTAAAAACTCGTCGATCTCTTGTTTACTGATTTCTGGACTTTGGGCTAAAATGGTTCTCAATCTTTTTTGATCGTATATGTTTTCTTTGGTAAATGAAGTATGTTCTGCGGGAGAATGTCCCAGTAGAATAATGGGTATTTTATAATCTTCAGAAACTTTAAGCATGCTTCGCTCTATTGCCACACCACAAACACCACATATTTCTCCAGATTCCAATAAAGAAGTTCTGTACATTTTTCTTAAAACCTCTTTATCATGCCTATACCAAACATGGTCTACCTCTGCTTTAGCTATAGTTTTCTCAATATTCTCTTTGGCTATATCACTCATGAAGCCATTATCCAAAGTATAAGTCAATACTTTCAATTTATACTTCTTTAGCGCCAAGTATAACACATAAGTACTATCCTTTCCTCCACTCAATGGAACTAATGCATCATATCGATGATTTTTCTTTTTGATATTAGAGAACAAATCTAAAACCCCATTAGAAGGCTTGGGAACAAAAGGCGTATATTCTTGACATTGATTGCAGAGGCCACTTTCATCAATCACTATATGGCTCAACATATCATGATTAAGACAGGTCTTACATTGCCTCGATTTAGTTTGTGATTTCATTCTATTTGGTTTTACCCTCCGAAATTATACAGATATTATAAGTTCAGCAATAGGGGAAATCACTTATTCTTTAAAAACGTCAACCATTTCAATTATAAAACAGCTTTTAGAAAAGCTATTTCAAGGAATAATCGGATTTCACCATTTTGATATTACTATATCCATTTGCGGTAAAAATCCGGAGGATATATATACCATTTGGAGACTCCTCAGGAATACGAACACTTGCTATTCCTCCATTATTATTCCATGAAATTGGAATGAATTGGCCAGTTAGAGAGAGGAGTTGGATACCTTGTATTTCTTCATTTTCTGAAGTAATTTTCATCTGATTTACAAATGGATTCGGTGAGATGCTGAATCCTGAAGTTTGCAAATCATCAATACTTGTATAATTGGTATCACAGACACTCCAGTTTGGACTTTGATACTTTTTGAATCCTGCACTATCAAAACACAGCAATTCATATTTGTGCAATAAATAATCATCCATTTGTGCAAAAGGATAAAATGGATGCTCTTCACAACCCACTCCCTCTAACCAATGAAGCTGGCCTGTATATGCAGCATCTGCCTCTGCGTACTCTAAAGTTACCCTTATCCGAATTCTATCAAACTTTTCAATATCCTCCACTTTTGTCACAGCAAATGCGGCTGTATCCTTAGCAATCCATTCATACTGATTCCAGCCCACATAAGCAGTATCACCAACAGCTAGCGTGTAATCATAAAGTAAATATTCTTTTGCATTACAATCTTCTCTATTTCGATAATATGCTTTTTCATGATTCGCTCTGATATATGCTCTTTTATTGATATCTTCGAAATTAATTTTGGAGTATCTGTTTCCGCAGAAAACAAAATCATTTGTATAATTATAACTTTGAGTTGTAGCAATATTTGGTATTTCAGTTTTCAAATCCAAAACATTCCATTTTGGCTGTTCATTTATCATTGAAAACACATCATCAGAATAGTATCCTTGGTCATA
Organism: Lentimicrobium sp. L6; assembly: GCF_013166655.1. NCBI lineage: Bacteria > Pseudomonadati > Bacteroidota > Bacteroidia > Bacteroidales > Lentimicrobiaceae > Lentimicrobium > Lentimicrobium sp. L6. The sequence goes on along the minus strand of NZ_JABKCA010000015.1, from coordinate 65,704 downwards.
ACACATTTCGTTTATTTCCTCTTCAGTATTACAACCCTCAGAATTGTTCTCAAATCTTATATAATCTGTGCTTATAAATTGACAAATACTCTCCACACTGCACATAGAAAGTAATGGATTGTTTTTTATTTCAACAGATTCTAAGTCTGCATTATTTATACCTTGCAGGCTACTTAATCGTTCATTATTTGCAATATACAAGTGGTTTCCTATTTTACTTAGGTTCTCCATGCCTATTAAGTTCTTTATAGAGTCACAATTATAAACTGTAAGAGTCTGAGAAATCATCTTCAAAGTCTCAAGTCCATTAAAATCCTTTAAGCCATCGCAACCTGAAATACCTAAAGACTTATTAATCTTATTAATATCGCTAAATCCAGAAAGCTCTTTGAGTTTATCTAAATCTTTAAGGAACAAAGAACCATCAAGAGTATTTAATTTGGGAAAACCGTAAATAGTTTTTAAACTATCTAACCTTATCAGGCTAATTCCACCTGTATATTCTAAATTTTTAATACTAGCAATTTCCTTCAGGTTTCTACAATTCTCAATCAATAAACTACCTGACAATGTTTTCAAGGAATCCAAATCATCAAGAGAAACTAAACCGTGATTATTCAACACAACAAAGTCCCCAACTACACTTTCTAGGTTATTAAATCCTTCTAGGCTTTCAAGCCTATTATTGGTTTGTATAGTTACAGTTCCACCAACTACATTTAACTGATCAAAACCATTTAAGTCAAATATTGAATCCAGTCTCAACAATGTAAAATTACCTTTAATATAATTCAATGAACTAAAGTTAGCACAATTCTTTAATTGAGCTCCAAAACTTATATTAAATTCACCCCCAACATATTTCAATTTTTGAAATGCATTTATGCTCTCTATTTTTTTAAGCTTATCAAGTACCAAATCACCAGTGACACTATCTAAATTTTGAAAAGCACTGAATTCAGCAAGCATACGTCCATCTTTAATAGTAAGGTTGGTAATTTTCTTCAAGTTATCAAAACCTGAAAAAGATTCTAAACTATCGTTATACCTAATGGTAAGACTATGAAGTTTTCGTAATCCTGTACCACCTAAACCGGAAATATCTTTTAGCCTTTTATTATCCTCTAAAAGGATATAATTCACAGAATCTAGGTTTGGAATACTATTCAGAGTATGTAGACTCTTGTTATCATTAATTTTCAGTCTCTCAATGACCTCTAAGCTTTCAAATTTAATAAACTCCAAATTTTCATTGCTTTCAATCGTCATATTCTCAGCTTTAACTAAACCAGGGAAATTAACCTCCTGCAAACTATCGTTTACAAGAATATAAAATTGCTGTCCTGCATTTTTCAGATTTTGAAATCCTGTAACTTTTTTTAATGACTTATTACTTCCAATATATATTAAAAACAAACTATCAGTTTGATTAAACCCTGAAACTTCTTTTATTAAATCGTTACTGCTAAAGACAAACGATGATTGAATTGTTTCTAAATTTTGAAAAGCTGAAAGGTCTTCTAAAATTTTTGTTCCAGACACTCTAAATCCGCCACCTATAGAAGTTATATTTTGAAAAGACGAAATATTTAGAATAGAATCCGTTGACATTAACTCTAACTCACCTTGCAAACTAGTTATTTTACCAAAACAATCAATATCCTTCAATCTTTTTATATTAAAGAAATTGATTCCATAAACCGATTCAATGTTAGACAAGCCTGACACACTAGTCAATTCATGACAATTATTAACCTGCAAGTCACCTTCAATTTCGGTGATTTGATACAAGCTATCCAAATTCACAATATTATCACCGGAAATAATTAAACTTCCCTCAATAATGCTACACTCAGGATAATTTATTGGAAACTGATCAACCTGTTCCTGACTACTAAAAGTAATACCATCGGGGAAACAGCCTTGGGAGGTTGCTAAATTTGTGAATAAGAAAACGAATAAAATAGGAAGTATAGCTTTTTTCATGACAAAACATTTAATTGGTTATATATGTTAAGTCGTATATCAATGAGCCTAGGGTGCCTGAAGAAATAAAAAAAATTCATCAATCTATCCACGAAAACAAACTCAACGAACTATGAATCTGATTTACAATCAATTAGATGAAATAGAATTTAAAAAGATGAGAAAAAGAATTACTTAATAAAAGACTTATAATACTGAGATTTCTTTTTATCATCGAAGCGGCCATAGATATTGGCCATATAACTGGCATACTTTTTACCGTCTTCCATATTCCAAAGGGGCTCAAAATACTTTAAGGATTTTTTGAAATCCGCAGTTACTATATCTAATTGCTTCAAAAGGATATTATACTGTTTGTTGCTTCTATTCTTATTGTATTTATCCATTTGAGTTTGGTAGCGATTCTCTGCTCTGTTATAATATTTCTTGGCCAACCAAATTAAAGCCTCTTCGTTCTCCCCATTAAAAACTAATAATTGCTCAGCCAACTCATCGCATTTTTCTGTCTGCTCCAATTCCTTATTTAAATCGAAATATAATTGAACATAAACCTCCTCAGATTTTGATTCATTATCCATTTTTTGCCAAGTCTCAGTGACAGCCTCATAATTATCGGCTTCCATATAGGTTTCAAACAAACGGTTTCTCATTGGAGTACTGTCTTTTTGATCCGCGAAGTGGTCTTTATAATATTCTAAAGCGGTAAGCTCTTTGCTTAAATTATCAATCATTCTGTATCGCTCAACCATCATCACATACATGTCGGCATCAGCATATTCTTTATGCCTAGCTTTATCAAAGTTTTGCTCCGCTTTCTCATATTGCTCCATAGCAAATTGTGCTTTGGCTATCTCAGCATAGGCCTTAGGATTTACTTCTAGCACTTTGGTTTCTTGCTCTTGGATATAGGTATTCCATTGATCTATGGATTGTTGATAAGCTCCACCTTCATAAGAAGTCATGGCCAATTGTTGATAATCGATAGTTTGCTTTGGGGTTCCACAAGCAGTAAAAATCACAGTTATAAGTAGTAAATAATAGAAAATATTTCTTTTCATGGCTTCTTCATTTGTCATCTGAGTATTCAAGACCATTTTCAAACGGACCTTTTCTTTTGCTCAAAAAATTAGTCGGCAAAAGTATAAAAATCTTTAAGCGCACATACTGTAAAATCTTGATCTTTATAATACTTTTACATAAAACACTTATTATAGGTTAATTATTACTTCATCTGATATTATTTTATAAATTTGCAAACCTTAATAAAACAGCCTACAATATGGATTTATTTGATAAAACTGAAGTAAACTTAGGCCCTTTGGGTCAATATGCTCAAAAAGCCGAAGGATATTATATGTTCCCCAAATTAGAGGGTGAACTTTCCAATAGAATGAAATTTCAAGGAAAAGATGTTTTAGTTTGGTCTTTAAATAACTATTTAGGATTGGGAAACCATCCTGAAGTTAGAAAAGCTGATGCCGACGCCGCTGCTGAGTGGGGAATGGCCTACCCAATGGGTGCTAGAATGATGTCTGGGCAAACGGAGTATCATGAAAAATTAGAGCAAGATTTAGCTACTTTCGTAGATAAAGAAGCTGGTTATTTATTAAATTTTGGATACCAAGGTATGGTTTCTATCATCGATACATTAGTGGATCGCCACGATGTTATTGTTTATGATAGCGAAGCTCATGCTTGTATCTTAGATGGTATGAGAATGCAAGTGGGTAAAAGATTTGTTTATCCACACAACAATATAGAGAACTTAGAGAAGCAATTACAACGCGCCACTAAATTAGCAGATAAAAACAAGGGAGGAATCCTCGTGATTACCGAAGGTGTCTACGGTATGGCTGGTGATCTTGGTAAATTGAAAGAAATTGCTGAGTTGAAGAAAAAATATCAATTCCGTTTATTAGTTGATGATGCACATGGTTTTGGTACTATGGGAGCAACAGGAGCTGGAACAGGTGAGCATTTAGGATGTCAAGACGAGATTGATGTTTACTTTGGTACTTTCGCTAAATCTATGGCAGGAATTGGTGGTTTTGTTGCTGGTAATGCTAAAATGATCAAATTTTTAAAGTATAATATGCGTTCTCAGATTTTCGCCAAATCTCTTCCAATGCCAATGGTTATTGGAGCTATTAAGCGATTAGATATGATTAAAGAAAGCCAAGAGCACAAAGATAAACTTTGGGTTATCGTGAATGCTTTACAAAAAGGATTAAAAGAAAAAGGATTTGATTTAGGTGATACAGAATCTCCTGTAACTCCAGTAATGTTAAAAGGTGGAGTTCCTGAAGCCACACAAATCACAGCTGACTTAAGAGAGAATTACGGTATTTTCTGCTCTATTGTTGCTTATCCAGTTATTCCTAAAGGAATGATATTATTACGATTAATTCCAACAGCAGTGCATACTTTGGAAGATGTTGAATATACTATCAAGTGTTTTAGCGAAGTGAAACACAAACTTGAAACTGGTGTTTATGAAATGACATTTAAAACAATGACTGCAGAGTAAAGGCAGCCTAGAACTTATATGTTTATTCAGAAAGTTTGAATTCGAGGCTTGTGAAGTCCGATAATTGGGAGTTTACTTGTGTAAATGACCAATTATAGGGCAAGCGTAACCAAGAAGTCGGACTTTATAAACAACACAAAATAATTTGTTTTAAACCCAACATAATTTAAAAAGCTCGTAATTCGATTATTACGAGCTTTTTTATAAATTCGCAATAAAATTTTCCTTGAACCCATTTAGCATTTCATACTCCTATTTATGCATCCAATTTATTGGAATGCTTCAACTAGATCTGTCTATTCTGCAGTTTTCATCAGAAAAGAAAATCACCTACCCACTATGGAAAAGGCTGTGGAGAATATACAAATTCCTGAAGAGAGCGAAAAGAAAAAGAAAGCAAGAGGAAAAGAATCAAAAGAACAAGAAAAAAGAGGAGCGCAATAAGGAAAAGAGATTCAGAAGAAGAAAACGATGGAGAAAAATAAAAGTTGTTGCAAGAAGTTTTGTTAAACGAGGAAAAATAAGTCAACGAGCCAAAGCTGCCATTGCAGAACAAAAGAAACTTGACGATTGGCGCAGAAGGAAGAAAAACCGTTTATACAAGGTCTACTTCAAAGGTTTCTTCAAAAGAAAAGCCAAACACCCCAGACAGATAGAACTCATAGCACGTAAGAAAAAAGAAAAAGCTTTTCAAAAATATCGTAAGAGAAGACTTTATAAATTCGTTCTTAAAAAAAACAGAACTATTATTGTCAATTTTCTAAAAGGGAAAGGATTACCTCCTCGAAAAAAGAAAGGCCCTTCTCTTTGGTTGCAAATCTCTAAAAAAGATCAGCTGACTATTTCTACTCAGTCACTCATGATGTTTTTAATGAGTTATTTCTTTATTGAGCTTTTCTCAAATTTAAGCATGGCTACTACCTCATTACTTTTCGACTATAAGACAGTGGTTTATTATTATAATATTGAATTTTTGGTGGATTACGATGCTTGGTATGCCGACTCCATAAAAACTATTTTTGCTACAGGCCCTATTGTCTCTTTTATCATTGCAGTATTGAGTCTTATTATATATAGCATTGTCTATTTAGAAACAGGAGTATTAAAAACCCTCCTCCTTTGGGCAATTCTTCATGGAGCCAATCAGCTTATTGGAGGAATATTAATTGGCAACCTATTAGGAAAAGGCCTTGGTTATGTGATCATGTATATGTACTATTCCGATACAGGTAAGCTTATCATGTCACTACTTATCATTATGAGTTCAGTAATAGTAGGGACAGTTTCAACCAAATACTGGATCATGTCGGCCAATTCTTATTATAATTACTCCAAACCATATAACAGACCTCTATTCATAATCAGCCAAGTATTCATACCCTATGTCGTAGGAACATTTCTCATTTGGTTGATTTCACAACCAGAAGTCATGCGGTACGATACCTTAATCAACATTTCTATGATATTCATGATTCTCCCTATTCTTATTTTAAATAAATACTATCAAGAATATTATTTTGAAGAAGGAGAAATAAAAATCAAATTATCATATCGTATTGTCATTTTTGCTCTCGTCTTTATTGCTGCTTACCGCATACTTCTAGACCAAGGACTAAGAATTGGCTAATTAAAAATTAAAATGATAAAATTTGTTAAGGATCAGTATCTTTGCAAAATAAAATAAACAAGAATTAGTTTTATAAATAAGGAATTATAAATAACACCATATGGAGGCGCAAAACACACCAACCCCAACACAAAAAGGAACCAACAAAATGAAATTTGTTTGGATAGCCTTAGCGGTAATCGCTATTGCAGCTGCTGCATACTTTGCATGGAATAACAGTACCGTGAAAGCAGACTTAGATCAACTTGAACAAGAAAAAGCGATAATGAAGGCTGAACTTGAAGGAGAACTAGAAACCTTAATGGTGGAGCATGATAGAATAAAAGCAGAATATGGTGAATTAAGTGATAGCCTTTCTATCAAAGACAGCCTTATCATTGCTAACGCGAAAGAAATCAAAGACTTACTAAACTATAAATGGGAATTTTATAAAGTTAAGAAAAAACTAGATAAACTTAGAGTGGTAGCCAGGACCTATGTAGGCCAAATGGATTCACTTTATACTGTAAACAATGAACTTGTAGTAGAAAACAAAGAGATTAAAGCACGTTATAATGAAGAGAAAGCCATTAATAAAAACCTAAATAAGGAAAAAGCTCAACTTAGTGACAAAATAGTTGAAGCAAGTGTTTTAAAAGCTTACAATATGACAGCCAGCGCGGTCTACCTAAAAAAAACAGGCAAAGAAAAGCCTAGTGATAAAGCACGTAGAACAGACATTATTGAAGTATGTTTCACCCTTGGGAAAAATGTGGTTATAGAGCCAGGACAAAAAGAGGTTTATGTTAGAATCGCCCGTCCTGATCACAAAATCCTAACACCTGGTGTAGCCGAAGATTATGTATTCGATTATAAAGGAGAACAAATTCAATATTCTATTTTTGAGAATGTAGAATATGATAATGAAGCTCGCCCATTATGTCTTCGTTGGTTAAAGAAATATGAAAACATTGAAATGCAAGCTGGAGTTTATGAAATTACAGTATTTGCTAATGGTGAAGAAATTGGAAGTACAAGCTTGGAACTCAACTAAACGAAAATAGCAATAAAGAAAATCTAGGAGAAGCTGACAGCCTTCTCCTTTTTTTTATTTTACATTTGCATTATGTGGCTTCAGAAACATCAATATCAATTTGGCCTAACTATTATTTTAATAATAGCCGCTACTCTACGCTTCTATAATTTTTTCACGCTCCCCTATATGTGGGACGAACTAAGCGCCATAAGCCGACTGCAGTTCAATAGCTTTTCAGAGCTCATAGAGAAAGGCGTAAAACCCGATGGTCACCCAGCCGGCGTGCAAGTATTCTTATATTATTGGACCCTCCTATTTGGCAGAACAGAATGGATAGTTAAACTTCCATTCAATCTCATGGGATTGGCATCTATCTATTTAATTTTTAAAATCGGCCAAACTTGGTTTGGAGATAAAAGTGGAGTTCTAGCAGCAAGTTTCATGGCCACTTTACAGTTTTTTGTATTGTATAGTCCTGTTGCCCGTCCTTATATTAGTGGATTGTTTTTAACTTTAATGATGGTTCATTATTGGAGTTTATATATGTTTCAAAATCCTTCGAAGAAATTTCTAGCTGGATTTATCATATTTGCGGCTCTTTCTGCCTATAATCATCATTTTAGCTTGTTATTTGCTGCAATCATAGGGTTCTCAGGCCTCTTTACTATTCATAAAAGTCAAGTGAAAGAATATATTATATCTGGTATTTTAATATTTACCTTATACCTTCCTCATATGCCCGTTTTCATTCATCAACTAGGTATTGGTGGAATTGGTGGAGAAGGACTTTGGCTCAACAAACCCAATTACAGTTTCCCACTAGAATTTATTGATTGGGCATTTCAATTCTCAAGCACTATCCTCATACTCGTCGCAGCTTTCTTTGCTTATTCTATTTTCGGAGACAAAAGCACTATATCGACTAGAAAAACTACAAAAAACACCCTCCTCATTTCTTGGTTTTTACTGCCTATAACTATCGGACTAGGATATTCACTTTACATTAACCCAGTGATACAATACTCTATGCTAATATATAGCTTCCCCTATTTATTATTATTAATTGGCTCAGGTATTGAAAAAATGAAATGGTGGTCTTTTTATCCTAGCATTCTCCTTATTATTATTCTGAATACATTTAATTTAATAGAAAACAGAAAACATTACGAAATCATTTTTAAACAACCATTTGATATCACAGCTCAGATGCTCAATGAGAATAACAATTTAACAGAGGGCGAGACATTCATTATTTTCAACACTATAGAAGATTACCAGACTTTCTATTTCGCCAAATACGAAATTAAAAACCCAGCATATTTTAATGTTTATAAAGAGGAAATAAGTTCCAAAGAATTTAGTCAGATAATCAGTGCAAGAAAAGAAGACTTCATATTAGCTAGTGGAGTTCCAAGCAATTACATTCCCATCATACAACAGTATTATCCAAACTTGACTAAAAGAGTCGATGGATATACAGTAGAAAACTATCTTTTTAGTAAATCACGCATTCCCAATATCTTAAAAAATCAAGAAATAACAACATTCTCAGAGGAATCTAACAAAACAGGTTGGAAGTTTAATGATGCACGATTCGTAGAAGACAGCTTGGCTAATTCGGCCTATGAGTTTAAGGAGAAAGACGAGTGGGGATTAAGTTATTCCGATTCCATCAGCAAACTTAAAATAAAACATGGAGTCATAATTGAAGTAATTGCTGAAGTTATATGCGATACAAATGACCTTAATTCATTATTAGTAGGTACAATCCAGACCACCTCAGGCGAAACCATATGGCGTGGCGCACCTATGTCTTTAATCTCTACATCAAAAAAGAACCACTATAAAGCAATCCAAACTCTCGATTCAAAGATACTGGTAACCAAAAATGATTGGAACAACAGTATCTTGAACCTCTATATTTGGAATAAAGATAAAGAAAGCTTCAAAATACATAATATAGAAGTCTCTACTAGGGCTAATAATCCAATCCGTTATGGTCTTTTCAACAATCTTCAATAGAAATTCTTTTTTTCGCTTTGTGATATTAAAATAAAGCGTAATTTTGCCGCCCTTAGTACAACAACACCCCTGATTATTAATTTGTTAAAATTATTAATTAGAACCCTGACCATATCCGTTATTTGACGGTGCTTCACAAAACAAAGATATCAAAAGGCAAATTGGAAAGCTTCACACCAATTGTCTAAAAGCTTGATATAAATTTGGTTAAACAAGAAATTGTTTCTATTTTTGCAGCCCATTTTGAAAATGGATATGTTCAATTAAGTAAAACAATTGTAAATGAATACTTTAAGTTACAAAACAGTAAGTGCAAACAAAGAGACCGTTACTAAAGAATGGCTTCTCATTGATGCAGAGAATGAGGTTTTGGGAAGATTAGCTTCAAAAGTAGCTTACCTTTTAAAAGGTAAACACAAAGTTAATTACACTCCTCATGTAGATTGTGGTGATAATATTATCATTATCAACGCAGATAAATTTATTTTAAACGGTAAAAAGTGGGATCAAAAAACCTATATCCGTCACTCAGGATATCCAGGTGGTCAAACTGTTATGAAAGCCAAAGAAATGATGGAAAAAAAGCCATTTTTCATGGTTGAAAAAGCCGTTAAAGGTATGTTAATGAAAAATAAACTGGGAGCACAACAATACAGGAATCTTAATGTATATGTTGGAACTGAACATCCTCATGCAGGACAAAACCCCAGAACTATTAATTTAAATGAAATTCTGTAGCCATGGAAATTATTAATTCACTAGGTAGAAGAAAAAAAGCTATCGCAAGAGTATATCTCAAAGAAGGTAATGGACAAATTACTGTTAACAAAAGAGATTACAAACAATATTTCCCAACTGGTACACTACAGTATGTAGTTCGTCAGGCTTTGGAACTTACAGAATTAGCTGATAGATTTGACGTAGTTGCTAATTTAGATGGTGGTGGAATCAATGGTCAAGCAGAAGCCTTACGTTTAGGTATTGCTCGTGCATTGGTTAAATTCGACGAAGAAAACCGTGCTAAATTGAAAACTAAGAGCTTAATGACTAGAGACCCTCGTATGGTGGAACGTAAGAAGCCAGGTCAGCCTAAAGCTCGTAAGAAATTCCAGTTCAGTAAACGTTAATATTATTATCAAATATTGTTTAGTATCTAAATCAATTAGACTCCTCAGAGGACTACTTTTTGATTGAGAATTAAAGAATGTAAACAAAAATTAAAGATGGAAAAAGTATCTTTTGATCAATTACTCGATGCTGGTGTTCATTTTGGACACCTTAGAAGAAAGTGGAACCCAAGTATGGCTCCATATATCTTTATGGAAAAGAATGGTATCCATATCATCGACCTTTACAAAACACAGGCAAAATTAGAAGAGGCAGCTCATGCCATGAAACAAATTGCCAAAAGCGGAAAGAGAATTCTTTTCGTAGCTACCAAAAAACAAGCTAAAGAAATAGTAGCTGAGCACGTTAAAAAAACTAACATGCCTTACGTTACTGAGCGTTGGCCCGGTGGAATGTTAACAAACTTTGTTACCATTCGTAAAGCGGTTAAGAAAATGGTGACTATTGATAAGATGGCTAGTACTCCACAGTACAAGAACTTATCAAAAAGAGAAAGACTTCAAATCACTCGTGAAAGAGAGAAGTTAGAAAAAAACTTTGGTAGCATACAAGATTTAAACAAATTACCTTCAGCGGTATTTATCGTTGATATCAACAAAGAGCACATTGCTGTTGCAGAAGCTAGAAAATTGAACATACCCACTTTCGCAATTGTTGATACCAACACAGACCCTACTCTTATCGATTTTCCAATTCCTGGTAATGACGATGCTTCAAAATCAATCTCTACTATTGTTGAATATTTGACAAAGAGCATTGAAGAAGGTCTTACAGAAAGAAAAATGGAAAGAGAAAAGAATCAAGCTGATGAAAAAGCAGCAAAACAAAGCAAGAAAGCTGAAAAAGTAACTTCTGAAGAAGCTACTGAAAAAGCTGAAGGCGATGATTCTGGTGAGAAAAAACCAAGAAAAAGACTTTCTAAATAGTCTGAAGCGTAATAAAATTAATAATATTTTAATAAGAAAAAAGATGGCAAAGATTACTGCTGCTGAAGTAAATAAGCTTAGAAAGCAAACCGGAGCTGGTATGATGGATTGCAAGAACGCCCTAGTTGAAAACGATGGTGATATCGAAAAAGCAATTGATTACCTGCGCAAAAAAGGACAAAAAGTAGCTGCAAAGCGTTCTGATCGTGACGCGGCTGAAGGTGCTATTCTATCAGGAACAAATGCTGATAACTCTTTTGGTGCTGTTGTTATGATTAACTGTGAAACTGATTTCGTTGCGAAAAATGACGACTTTGTTGCTTTTGCTAAATCAATTTTAGATGTTGCAATTGAAAACAAGACTACTACAGTTGAAGATTTAAAAACTTTAACTATTGGTGGTCAAACAATCGAAGCATTAATTCTTGACCAAGTTGGTAAAATTGGTGAGAAAATTGAGATCGGTAAATTTGCAAGCCTTAATGGTGCTTATGTTAAAACATATATCCACCCAGGTAATAGGCTTGCTACCGTAGTAGCAATGTCTAAGAACGTTGATGGTGTTGATGAAGTAAGTAAGGATATAGCTATGCAAGTTGCTGCTATGAACCCTGTTGCTTTAAATAAAGATTTAGTGGACAAAACTGTTATCGAAAGAGAACTAGAAGTTGCTAAAGATCAAATACGCCAAGAAGGTAAACCAGAAGCCATGCTCGAAAAAATTGCTACTGGTAAACTAAACAAATTCTTCAAGGAAAATACTTTATTAAGCCAAGCTTTCATTAAAGATTCTAAGATAGATGTTGAAACTTATGCTAAGAATTTAGACAAAGATTTAACTGTATCTAATTTCTTACGTTTTGCTTTAGCCTAAACTAAGTGTTTTTTTATATAAAAACCATTCTTACCTATGTAAGAATGGTTTTTTTCATTTTAATAGACCTTTCAAATACTATAACCAAACTCTCATTATATTAGAATTCATTTATCTAACCCTCAGTAGACCAAAAATATTATTATCATCGATTTCTTGTGAGACAGAACAGAGAGATTTCAATGAATCCCTGGCACTAAATAACACCACAAAACAATCCTCAAATAAACGTTCGATATACATGTTTAAAAGTAACCATTCATTGAATAAACGTAATTTTTGATCATTCTATGTTACTGTTGAAACGACAACAATAAACAAAATTAAATAATTTTCACTAGCTAATTTTAAAGCAAAAAAAAGCAAGCTCTTTGAGGAAAAGCTTGCTAAGGAATGGAAGATGAGATTTATTCCTTTGTGTTACATCAATAAGGATAAAGTGATATAGGAATCACTTTCAGCAACAAATTTAATAGATTCATTTAGTTTTGTCACTACCAATGAACAAACGTGTGGACATATTGAATAAACTATGGATCTTATCGAATAAACGATTTATAAACTGTAATATTTCTATACTTTTCCAATCTAAACAATTGCATTTCAAGACTCTTTTTTTTATTTTAGACTAGCTTATAAAAAATAGTTTTATTATATTTACATAAAAAAGATTGATATGGAACCGAACAATTTAAAGAATAGGGCTAACGAAAATACATTGATCTATTTTGTTGATGACGATTTAATCTATTTAAAAGTGGTATCTCATGATTTAGAAAAACAGGGATATAAAAATGTACGCTCATTTAGTAACGCTAAAGACATCATAGAAGCTGTTAAAGAAAAGAAACCCGATATTAGTTTATTGGATTATCATTTGGGAGGCAAAACCACTGGACTAGATGTTTTAAAAAAAATTAAGCAAATTAGTCCTAGTACACAAAATATTTTCCTCACAGCATCAGACGATATTAATGTAGCCATTGAGACGATGAAAAATGGTGCCTACGATTACGTAATTAAAGGAGATACCGCTCTTATTAGAATCAATCACCTTCTTGGCAATATTTGTAATCACATTAGAGCCGATAAAAAGGGAAACGTCATATTATGGTATAAGATATTCATTATTATTTTAATCATATTGGTAGGAGTTTTAATAGGAATACAGAATTACGGGCCTGCTTTGTAAATAGTCTTTCATTTATCTTTGATATTAAGGTTACCTCATATATTCATGAATTTTAGAAAGATATTCAAATATATAAGATGCTATGATTAGGTGGTTTTGCCGAAATACCTAATGACCATGAACAACAAGCCAAAACCCAAAATATAAGAAAGTATAATAGGAAAGCCAAAAGCCACGGGAAGTGTCCCTAGTAATAAAGAAACCCCTCCTACAGAAAGCGCATAAGGTAATTGCGTCCTAACATGTTCAATATGATTACATTGACTAGCTAAGGAGCTCATAATAGTTGTATCGGAGATTGGACTACAATGATCACCCATGACAGAACCAGCAAGAATTACAGAGACGACATTATGGAAAAGGACAATAGATTCATCATAGGATAATCCTGCTTCTGTTGCTAACAACCAAATTGCAGGAAGCATTAATGGATACAAAATAGCCATCGTTCCCCAAGAAGAACCAGTAGAGAAAGCTACCAAGGCAGCTAAAACAAATGCCAAAGCAGGGATTAAATATGGACTAATCTGTAAATCGATTAAACTACCTGAAATAAATTCAGCAGTATGAATATTCTCTGTCAATGCTGCCAAAGCCCAAGCCAAAGTTAAAATTAAAATAGCAGTGAGCATGATCCTAAAGCCATCAACCATACTATCCATAGATTCTTTAAGGTTTAATAACCTTTGAGAAACACTAAGGATTACCGCAATAAAAACACCAGCCAAAGATGACCATAACAAAGCTACATAGGAATCTGCATTACCAATGACACCACTCAAATTACGATAGAAGCTCAATTCACTCGACCAAGTAGAGGATTCTAATCCTGTGATCACTAAACCAGCGATAGTACCAAAAACTACAACAAGAACAGGAATTAATGCATTAAAAGCGTGAGGTTTCACTCCTTTTTTAGGCTGATAAGAATCATCAAGCGGGGTTTCTTTTTCGATTTCCTTCAGCACTATATGTTTGATCTTTATTTCAGCCTTCCTCATAGGACCAAAATCGCGACCTGTAAAGATAACCATCAAAACAAACCCAAGAGTAAATATGGGATAAAAGGAATATTGTAAAGAATTAAGGAAAACTACATATGGAGTCTCGTGTATATTTAATTGTTTTATCCCATCCTGAATATAGCTTAACTCAGCCCCTACCCATGTTGTAATTAAGGCTATTGAAGCAATTGGAGCTGCAGTAGAATCAACCAAATAAGCTAGTTTCTCTCGCGAAACCTTTAAACGATCTGTTACCGGACGCATGGTATTCCCGACCACCAAAGTATTGGCATAATCATCGAAAAATATTGATATTCCTAGCAACCAAGTGATAAACTGTCCAGATTTTCTAGTTTTAGCATATTTACTCAGAAAAGCTACTACTCCCGCCATTCCTCCATTTTTGGTAATAATATGCACCATCCCCCCTATAAGCATAGAAAAGACAATAATTGAAAGATGCCCTGGATCATTTAAGGCTCCAATAATATAATCAGTTATAATACTGAAAAAGCCTTTATAAATAGCAGCAAAGAAAGACTCTCCATAGAAAAATTGAATGGTAGTGGTTCCAATAAATATCCCCATAAATAAAGCAGTAAAAACTTCCTTAAAAACTAAAGCCACAAAGATGGCTACAAGGGGAGGGATAATACTAAACCAAAGTGGTATCGGATTAACTTTTACTTCAATAACACCGTGGGTGGATTCAAGCTTAATAATAGATTCCACATCAATTTTAATGGGTAGGTATGCATATCCATCTATGATTTCCAGTGTTTCAGCTTTCCCATTTACATAAACATCAAGAAAAGAATCTGAAGCATTTACTTTTATAGGAAAATCTAGTTCAATTCCCTGCATTATGATGAGTGGTTTCTCAACAGACCAAGCTGTAGTTTCTTGAGAAGAAACGGACTCAACTTTTCCCACTAAAAGAAAGAATAGGGCAAATAAAAAGACTAAACTTGAATATTTAATTGGATTCATCCTAAAAGTTTAGGGCGAATTTAATAAAAAGACTGGATGCAAGCTATAATTCCGGAAGAATCATAACCACAAATAGCTTTTAATTCCTCAGGTTTTCCATGTTCAATAAATTCATCAGCAATTCCAAGGTTTTTGATTTCCCCTTTAAACTGTAATTTATTTTTTAGTTCGGAAATTGCCGAAGCAAGACCACCTATTAAAGCACCATCTTCTATGGTAATAATTTTATCGAAACGCTCAAAAACCTCCTTGACCAATTCTTCATCTAAAGGCTTGAGAAAACGTAAATCATAAACTGCAGGCTTCTTGTCCGACTCAATTTTTTCAATAGCTTTCAAAACTTCTACACCAACAGTTCCAATACTCAAAATTGCTAAATCTTCTCCATCTCTTAATTGACGACCTCTACCAATTTCTACTTTTTCCAATTCACAAGCCCAATCCACATGTGAACCACGTCCTCTTGGAAAACGGATAGAGAATGGACCTTCTTTATAATCTTTAGCGGTATTCATCATATACCGTAACTCCCATTCATCAAGTGGAGCTGCGACAATCATATTTGGGATTCCTCTAAAATAAGCTAAATCAAAGACACCATGATGGGTTGGCCCATCCTCTCCTACCAAGCCTGCTCTATCCAAACAAAAAACTACAGGTAACTTTTGTAAAGCTACATCATGAACCACCTGGTCATAAGCCCTTTGCATAAAAGAAGAATAAATATTACAAAATGGTTTCATTCCAGAAATAGCTAATCCAGCAGCAAAAGTAACAGCATGCTGTTCTGCAATCCCAACGTCAAATACTCTCTCAGGATATTTCTCCATCATAAAATTAAATGAAGAACCGGTGGGCATAGCAGGGGTTATCCCAACGATTTTTTCATCTATTTCAGCTAACTCCAGTAATGTTTTCCCAAAAACATCTTGAAATTTGGGCGGGATACTGTCAGCTACCTCTATACTTTTTATCAATTCTCCTGTCCTGCTATCGAAAGTACCTGGAGCATGAAAAGTAATTGGATCTTGCTCCGCGGTAGCTAACCCTTTACCTTTCTTCGTTATGATATGCAATACTTTGGGGCCAGGAATATCTTTTAAATCAGATAATACCTTAACCAATCTTGGCAAATTATGACCATTCACCGGACCAAAATATCTAAAGTTCATCGATTCAAACATATTACTACTCTTGAGGAGGGTAGTTTTAATGGCTGAATCTATTTTACTTGCAATTTTCTGAGAAGCCAGACCTAATTTATCCATCTTCCCCAACATATTCCAGATATCATCCTTCAATCTATTATAAGTCTTGGAGGTTGAAACATCAGTTAGGTATTTATGGATAGCACCCACACTTGGATCTATGGCGATTCCATTATCATTTAGAATGACAAGGATATTAGAATTGCTAACACCAGCATTATTAAGTGCCTCCATAGCCATACCAGCCGTCATGGAGCCATCACCAATGATTGCAATATGCTGCCTATCAATTTCGCCTTTTAAACGCGAAGCTTCTGCCATACCTAAAGCAGCAGAAATACTAGTAGAGGAATGTCCTACACCAAAAGCATCATATTCACTTTCACTGATTTTTGGGAAACCAGAAATCCCATATAGCTTTCTATTGGTATGAAATTCGCTTTTTCGGCCTGTTAATATTTTATGCGGATAGGCTTGATGACCAACATCCCAAACTAATTTATCATAAGGAGTATCGAATACATAATGTAAAGCAATACTTAATTCGACAACCCCCAAACTAGAAGCCAGATGGCCGTGATTAGTTGCTACCACATCAATAATACATCTTCTAACATCAGAAGCTAATACTTGCAATTCTTCTTCTGTAAGATTCTTTAAATCTGTAGGTAAATTAACCTTTGATAATATTTTGCCAAATTGGTTTTGCATAATTCGCAAAATTAGATTTTTATTGCATCCATAAGTCAGTTTTTGAGAATAAAATCCAATATCATTTAATTATTTTATAAAAATGCTGTTCTCCAATTCAATAGGAATATGTTATAATCAAACAAGGCATTTAAGATGATAATTAAGGGGACCTGATTCTTTATCATACAAAACTTAATATAACAAAAGAGGCTCAAAATAAATTTGAGCCTCTTTTATTATTTAATTAAATGATAATTAATGACCTCCGCTAGCAGGCATTTTTAGTTTATCACCTGTCTCATCTGCGATTTTCTTATACCACTTATCACCATAACCTGGCTGTTTCATATTTGGGTTTTGATGTCCAGGATTAGCAGTCTTGATATTACCATCCATGTATTTCATAAATAAGTATTTATAAAAATCTTTCCATGCATAAGTAACCATATCAGCTTGTGAACAAGAATAATGAGTTAAATATTCAGCAGCAGAATGAGGATTCTTTTCATAAAGAGCTACAGCACGTTGGTCAACCATATCAGTGTGCATCACAAATTGATCTTCAAACATTTGTTGTTTCTTTTCAACTTCTGGATGAATTTCATTATAACGAGTATAGGCCAAGTTTGTCACTTGATTAAATACCCAGAAAGCAGCATCATCAGACCAAACCATCATTTTACCATTTCCTCTTTCTAAAGTACGTGGGGCTTTGGTAATACTAGAATACAAAGGAACATAAACACAGCTAGAGGCATCATCAACTCCAAACCAAATAATTCCACCAACTGGATCTGGCAACCAAGAACGACTTTGAGAAATAAAAGAAAAACCTGTTTGTTGAGTAGCAGTAGCACGCTCGTTACAATAAGTTTCGCCATCTACTTTCCATGTCAATGGTCTCCAACGGTATGGATTTTCAAAAGCACCAGCTCCCATATCTTTACTCATATCTAATTCTGTTCCTTCTAAATGATTTCTCATAAAGAACATCATATCTTGAACAGATATTTTTCTGTTAGGCTTCACCCATAAAGGCATACGATTGGTTGGGTAATGATCTTTATTCTCATCACCATTGGCTAATTTCTTACCATGCTCAATATTACCTTTTACATATTCCCAATAGTTATTGGCATCATCAGTAATTTCATTAAACATAGACCAAACGCGAATTTCACAGAAACGCGCCCCTCCAAAATCAACTGGAGCATAAGAATCTGAGAAACTAAAGTTTTTATCTGCACCGGAGAAATATCCTTTTTCACGAGCAAAAGTGATAACGTCAGCAGCATAAACATTTTCTACTTCTTTATTGAAAATCTTATCCATTTCATCAGAAGAAATAGAAGTTTTTCCATCACTTAAAGGGAAAGTAGTAATACGAGCTTGATTGGCATGACCAGAAACATATCCATCAGGAATACGACGTGCTACCCAAACGGCACCTTTATTATCAGGTCCCTTGCTAATCAATTCCATAATCCAAACCTCATTAGGATCAGAAATAGAAAAAGATTCACCAGAACTATAATATCCATATTCAGCCATTAAACCAGCGATAGTTTTAATCGCTTCACGAGCATTTTTTGCTCTTTGTAAGGTGATATATATTAAACTACCATAATCCATGATTCCTTTTGGATCACGCAATTCTGAACGTCCACCATAAGTTGTTTCTCCTATGGCCAACTGAAATTCATTCATATTACCAACCACATTATAAGTTTTGGCAGCTTGCTTAATCTCTCCAAGATACTTTCCTGTATCCCATTCATAAACATCTAACATCGCATCCTTTGCCCATGTTGTAGCAGGCCAGTGATATAATTCACCATATAATACATGACTATCGGCGGCATAACTAATCATGGTAGAACCATCAGTAGATGCACCTTTAGTAATCAAATAATTGGTACAAGCGGAAGCTTGATGGCTTGAAAAGACCACCGTGAAAGCCACTAGTACAAGCACTAATATCTTCTTCATAAGTATTGTATTTTAAATATATAATTGACGAAGCACAAAAGTAAGTTTTTTGGGGAAATATACAAGGATGCTAAAGACAGGCTTGAACGCTATTTAAAATTAGTACAATCAAGGATAAATAAAGGATTTTATATGGGTATTCTCGAACCTATAGTAGGTTTAAAGCTGCTATCTTCTCCACAATAAAAGAGGATAGTTTTATATTAGATTCCATGGTCCAACCAGCAATATGAGGGCTCAATAAAACCTGATCGGAGGAGATTAATTTTTGGAAACTTTCGGGTAAATCTTCTTCTTTTAGCTTCTCAAAAGACACACCTTCAAACTCCAAAACATCTAATGCTGCTCCCAATACTTGTCCAGCTTCTATCCCTTTCATTAAATCAGCTGTGTTTACAACTGGTCCACGAGCCGTATTGATGAGATAGAATGGTTTGTTCATTTGCGAAATAAATTCATCATTGAACATATAGCGAGTTTCTTCGGTTAAAGGCACATGATAACTGATGACATCAGCTTGTTTAAAAACCTCCTCTAAAGCTACTTCTTGGGCATATTCATCAGAAAAATTGCTTTTATATTTATCGTAGGCAATCACCTTCATCTCAAAACCTAGAAGTCTTTGGGCAAAAGCTCTTCCCATATTTCCATATCCGATTATAGCCAATGTTTTTCCTTTTAGCTCAAAGCCTCGGTTTTCTTCTCTTATCCAGATGCCATTTCTAACTTCCTGATTAACTCTAACCAAATGATTTCTTAAGGCGAGAATCATTCCTAAGGCATGTTCAGCAACAGCATCGCGGTTTCCTTCAGGAGAATTGAGGCAAGCGATTCCTAAAGATTGGGCAAATTCTACATCAATATTTTCCATTCCCGCTCCAACTCTACCAATAAACTTTAGTTTTTTGGCTTGTTTCAGAATATGCTTGTCCATTTTAATTTTACTACGAATCACTACTCCATCATAATCAGCAATACAATTTAGATAATCCTGATATTTATAATCATCAAAATAATCGCATTGAAAGCCCATTTCCTCTAGTTCTTGAGGCAGGATTTCATGAGTAGTATCTATAAATAAAACTTTCATTTAATGAGTTTTAAAATATTCTATCAATAATTGAGCTTTTGATAAACCCACCTCTTTTTCTAAGGTCTTTAAATCTTGCTCTTTAATTTTCTTAACCGATTTAAATTTCTTCAGCAATAATTCGGTGGTCTGTGGACCAATACCTTTAATTTCAGTTAATGAAGTTTTTAATGTTCCTTTATCTCTTTTGCTTCGATGATGCGTAATTCCAAACCTGTGCGCCTCATCTCTTGTATGCTGTATGATTTTTAATGTCTCCGATTTTTTATCAATATACAAAGGTAAAGAATCACCAGGGAAATAGATTTCCTCCAACTTTTTGGCAATCCCAACAATGGTGATTTTTCCGCGAAGCCCTAACCTATCAAGACTTGAAACAGCAGCACTCAATTGTCCTTTACCTCCATCCACAACTATCAGTTGAGGTAAATCGGCATTTTCTTCTTGCAATCTTTTATAGCGTCGGTATATGACTTCGGCCATGGAGGCAAAATCATCGGGACCAACAACAGTCTTTATATTATAATGTCTGTATCCTTTTTTATAAGGTTTGGTGTTTTTAAACATCACCATGGCAGCAACTGGATAATCTCCTTGAAAATTGGAATTATCGAAACACTCAATATGACGAGGAAGTTCATTCATCCTCAATTCCTCTTTCATTTTATCGAGTATTCTTTTTACGTGACGTTCTGGATCTATTAAATCTTTTTTCTTTTTCTTATCCAACTGATAATACTTAGCATTACGCTCACTTAATTCTAAAAGATGCTTCTTATCACCAATTTTCGGGATAGTGATATAGATATTATCGAATGCTAAACTTATTTCAAATGGCAATAACATCTCTTCAGCTTCCAATCCATAAGTCTGCCTAATCTCAGCTATTCCCATTTCTAATAATTGTACAGGACTTTCCTCTAATTTTTTCTTTAACTCGAGAGTATGGGTTTGAACAATGGCCCCATCAATCACCTTCATAAAATTGATATAAGCAGCTTCCTCGTCTTCAAAAAAGGAAAATACATCCACATTTTTTATATTTGGATTCACCACCATAGATTTACTTCTATAGCTAGTTAAAACTTCTAACCTTTCTTTAAGCATTTGTGCCTTTTCAAATTCCATTGCTTCGGCATAGCTCATCATCTTTTGTTTCAACTCTTGAATTAAACTGGCTATGTTTCCTTTTAAAATCCTTGCTATCTCTTTTATATTTCCATCATAATCCTCTGTGCGTTGTTTTCCAACACACGGCCCCAGACAATTACCAAGATGGTAATCGAGACAAACTTTAAATTTACCAGCTTCTATATTCTTTTGTGAAAGATGATGAGCACAAGTACGAATGGGATATAATTGACGAATCAGTTCCAATATGGTTTTCATCATCTTACCAGAAGCATAAGGGCCAAAATACTGAGAACCATCATCAATTTTTTTACGCGTAGAAAAGACTCTAGGAAACGCTTCATTTTTAATACAAATCCATGGGAATGTCTTATCATCTTTGAGGAGGATATTATAACGAGGCTGGTACTTTTTGATAAGATTATTCTCCAATAAAAGCGCATCCACCTCTGTCTCCACCACTATAAATTTAAGGCTTACTATTTTTTTGACTAAAACCTTTAATTTTCCGCTATGATTTTGTAGCCCAGCAAAATAAGAAGAAACGCGTTTCTTTAGGTTTTTGGCTTTACCTACATAAATGATCTGCTCATTTTTATCAAAATATTGATAAACCCCTGGCTGGTGAGGCAAAGTTCTAATCTGCTTCTTTATGGCTTCATGAGCTTCATTCATAGAAAAAACTATTGTTCAGCTTTTAAGCCATCCCAACCTTGAGCTCTAATAGGAATGGCCTTATCAATTTCAGTAATCATCTGTGCTCCTGTCCCTTCATCCATCATATGACCAATAATGATAAAAGAATCATCATCCTTAATTTTCTCATAATCATCTTGAGAGATGGTAAACAAAAGCTGATAATCTTCCCCCCCATTTAATGCTAAGGTCGCCGGATGAATCCCAAAGTCATCAGAAACCTGATGGGTTTGAACATCCAAAGGAATTTTATTTTCATAGAGATGACAGCCCAATTTTGAAGCTTTACAAAGGTGAAGAATTTCAGAACCTAAGCCATCGCTAATGTCTATCATTGATGTTGGAATAACATCTAACTCCTCTAACTTTTTCACAATATCCACTCTCGCCTCTGGCTTTAACTGACGCTCTATAACATATTCAAAACCAGAAAACTCGGGTTGTACTTCAGGTGTTTTTTCAAACACTTTCCTTTCTCTTTCCAGCAATAAAAGCCCAGCATATGCTGCTCCTAAATCGCCAGTTGTAACCAACAAGTCTTTTTCCTTGGCTCCAGATCTTTTAACAATACGCTCCTCTTTTGCTTTTCCAATAACAGTTATTGAAATCACCAAACCACTAGTGCTGCTAGTAGTATCGCCACCCACTAAGTCAACATTATACTTGTCGCAAGCAAGCTTTATCCCCTCATATATTTCTTGCACAGCCTCTAAAGAAAAGCGATTACTTAATGCTATTCCAACAGTTATCTGAGTAGGAAGTGCATTCATAGCAGCCATATCAGAAAAATTTACAATAGCAGCTTTATAACCCAAATGTTTTAATGGAACATATGACAAGTGAAAATGAATTCCTTCCACTAATAAATCGGTAGAAACCAATACTTTTTCATCCTCCTTAAAACCAAGAATAGCGGCATCATCACCAATTCCTGTGAGAGTACTCTCTTGTTTAATCTCAAAATCTTTAGTTAAAATTTCTATCAATCTAAACTCACCTAATTCGGATATTTCGGTTCTTTTCTTTCTCTCTTCGAACATGCTGTATTATTTTTTTGCAAAAGTACAAAATGAATAGCACATATGGGTGATGATTATTTCTTGAATCAATTAATATTAGATCAGCTTTAAAATAGAAGAATTAAAGACGTTGATTGAAGTCATTTTTTTATTATTTTAGCCTAAACAATAATATTATGGAAAATTATAGTATATATTTTTGGTCTACATACCTCATGCTAGCCATTGTTTTTGGTTTGATTGGTAAAAACACAAAACTTGGTTTCTGGGGTGTTTTTATTTTAAGCGTGTTTTTAACACCTGCAATTGGTGTAGTAGTGATTTTAACGGCAAAACCCAAAGACAATAAAAAAAGAAAACTCTCAACAAAATAATGAGAATACGACCATTTCACTCATGCAATTATTATGCAAGCATAAATAAATATGCCCTATTTAGTTTAACAAAATCTAATCTGCACTGATTTTATTTAAAACTTGTTCAAATTAATTTTGTATAATTCTCTATATCAGGCGATTCCATATTTACAAAAACTTTAGGTTTAAGCAAAAAATACGGTGATATTTTTTGCTTTTATTGTTTTTTAGTTAACAGCTAAACAAATACTTTTGCAGTAATATTTTCAAGTAATAATAATAAATTTCAATATATGAAACCAACCCACATAGAGCACATAGGAATTGCAGTTAGCAACCTTGAAGAGAGCATTAAATACTACGAGGAAGTTTTAGGATTAGAATGCTATGCTGTTGAAGAAGTTACAGACCAGAAAGTAAAAACAGCTTTTTTTATGGTAGGTCAAACAAAACTCGAATTATTAGAAGCTACTGCTGATGATAGCCCAGTTGCTAAATTTCTAGATAAAAAAGGCCCTGGCGTTCACCATATAGCTTTTGCAATGGATGATGTAACTACTGCCTTAAATGATGCCGAAGCAAAAGGCGTACGTTTGATTGATAAAGAACCTCGTGGCGGTGCTGAAGGTTTAAGAATCGGATTCCTCCATCCTAAATCAACAGGTGGGGTTCTTACAGAGTTTTGTGGTAAAAAATAATAACATTCATTTGTAATAATTATATATAATGGCAATACAAGATAAAATAGACTTGCTCATCAAAAAACGGGAAGAAGCAGCCCTTGGCGGAGGAGAAAAAAGAATAGCCTCCCAGCACGCCAAAGGGAAATTCACAGCCCGTGAGCGAATTGACATCTTACTCGACGAGGGCAGTTTCGAAGAGTTTGATATGTTTGTAACTCACAGATGTACTAACTTTGGCATGGATAAGCAGCATTTCTTAGGAGATGGTGTAGTGACAGGTCATGGAACAATAGATGGTCGCATTGTTTACGTTTACTCTCAAGACTTCACGGTATTTGGAGGTTCTTTATCAGAAACTTTCGCTGAGAAAATTTGTAAAGTAATGGACATGGCTATGAAAGTAGGAGCACCTGTTATCGGCATCAATGATAGCGGAGGAGCACGTATTCAAGAAGGTGTAAATAGTTTAGCTGGTTATGCTGAGATCTTCCAAAGAAACATTATGGCTTCAGGAGTTATTCCTCAAATCTCTGCAATTTTTGGTCCTTGTGCTGGTGGAGCCGTATATTCTCCAGCTCTTACTGATGTTGTCATCATGAGTGAAGAATCTAGTTATATGTTTGTTACTGGCCCTAAAGTAACAAAAACAGTAACTGGAGAAGATATCACTACCGAAGACCTTGGTGGTGCAGATGTTCATACTTCCAAATCAGGTGTTGCTCACTACAAAGCAGAAAATGAAGAAGAAGGTTTAATGTTAATTAGAAAACTGATGGAATATCTTCCTAACAATAATATGGAAGACCCCATTCAAACTACTTGTAACGACCCTCTTGATCGTATTGATGATGTATTAAATGAAATCATTCCAGAAAACCCAAATCAGCCTTATGAAATGAAGGACATCATTTGGAGTTTAGCAGATAATAATGAATTCTTTGAGTTCCAAAGACATTTTGCTAAAAACATCATCACAGGTTTTATTAAATTAAATGGCAATCCAACTGCAGTTGTTGCCAATCAACCTAATTATTTAGCTGGTGTACTAGATATCAACGCCAGTAGAAAAGCTGCTCGCTTTGTACGTTTCTGCGATGCTTTCAATATTCCTATCTTAACATTGGTTGATGTTCCTGGTTTCTTACCTGGTAGCAAACAAGAGCATAACGGAATTATTACTCATGGTGCTAAGTTAATGTTTGCTTATGGTGAAGCTACAGTTCCAAAAGTAACAATTACAATCCGTAAATCCTACGGTGGTGCACATGATGTAATGAGCTCTAAACAATTAAGAGGAGACGTTAATTACGCGTGGCCAACTGCAGAAATCGCTGTAATGGGCGCCAAAGGTGCTATCGAAGTATTAGAAGGCAGAAAAATGTCGACTATGACTCCTGAAGAAGCTACTAAATATGCCGTTATAAAAGAGGACGAATACAAAGAACAATTCGCTAATCCCTATAATGCAGCAAGATATGGCTATATTGACGATGTCATTGAGCCTAGAAATACTAGATTTAGAATTGTTAGAGCTTTCAGAACATTAACAAACAAGAAGGATATGAATCCTCCAAAGAAACACGGAAACATTCCTTTGTAAAGAAAAGAAAATGGAACATCTAAATTTAATATTGCTTAATAGCACCATGGACTTCGGAATCACAGTTACTTTAATTGGATATCTAATTGTTCTTTCTGCACTTATTTTCTTATTCCTAGTATACTTACTAATACCCAAATTATTAGATATGTATACACGTTCTAGAATGAGAAGAGCTGGTAAAAAAGATGCAGAAGAAAGTACAATTGGTCATTCAGGAGAAGTAAATGCGGCTATTAGTATGGCTATATATCTTTGCATGAACGAAAAGCATGATATTGAAAGTGGTAAAATCACAGCTAAAAAATTGTCAAAACGATATTCTCCATGGAGTTCTAAGATATACACCATTCAGGGAGGTTTAAATTCAAGATTTTAAAAATTGAACAATGAAATCATATAAATTCAAAATACGAGGCAACGAATACGAAGTAGATATAAAAAGTACCGAAGGTAATCTTTTCGATATTGAAGTAAATGGTACTTCCTACCAAGTAGAACTTGACCGCGAAGTGAGTCAGT
Source organism: Lentimicrobium sp. L6 (assembly GCF_013166655.1). NCBI lineage: Bacteria > Pseudomonadati > Bacteroidota > Bacteroidia > Bacteroidales > Lentimicrobiaceae > Lentimicrobium > Lentimicrobium sp. L6. The sequence continues at coordinate 39,426 of NZ_JABKCA010000015.1, read as the reverse complement.
CCAAAACACCAACCATGGTAAGACAGGCTGTACCAACTCACAAAACAATTAAGAAAAAAGGAGATGGTGCAATAATTAAGGTTAAATGCCCTCTTCCTGGTAATATCATGAGTATTTTAGTAAAAGAAAAAGCCCAAGTTAAAAAAGGTGATACTTTACTGATGTACGAAGCCATGAAAATGGAAAACACAGTATTAGCAGAAAAAGATGGAGTCATCACCTCTATTAAAGTTCAAGTGGGTGAGGCCGTTCTTCAAGATCATGTTTTACTTGAAATGAAATAAAAATGGCGATAAGAAAACTATTAACAATAATAGGAGCAATTGCCATTATAGCATTGGTTTCAAGCAGCTTCAAACTGTATGAAAAAGCAACTGATGTTGAGCAAACTTCTCAAGTAGAGAAAAGTACCGGAGTCACTTCCGATATGGGACACGATGAAGAAAGCGTAACAGGAATGTCTGGAATGGGCGGAGTAATGAAGTTTTACGAATACTCTGGCTTTAATAATGTTACAACAGGTCACCTTGTGATGCTTTTCGTCGGATTATTCTTTATCTTCCTAGCCATTAAATACGATTACGAACCCTTGCTTTTAATTCCTATAGGAATTGGTATCATAATAGGCAACATCCCCTTTATGGAAGGAGCAGGTTTAAAATTAGGTATTTATGAGGAAGGTAGTGTTATGAATTATCTATATTATGGTGTAACACTTGGTATATACCCTCCTCTAATTTTCTTAGGAATTGGAGCCATGACAGATTTCTCTTCATTAATCTCTAATCCCAAATTGATGCTTTTAGGAGCTGCTGCTCAAATTGGTATCTTCCTTACTTTCCTTGGAGCTATTGCTTTAGGATTTAATCCACCAGAAGCTGGTGCTATTGGAATTATTGGTGGAGCAGATGGCCCTACCGCGATTTTTCTTTCGTCTAAATTAGCAAATGGTATTAACTTATATAACGGAGAGACTGTATTAAACTTAATTGGCCCTATTGCCATTGCTGCTTATTCATACATGGCCCTAGTACCTGTAATCCAACCTCCAATCATGCGTTTATTAACGAATGATAAAGAGCGTGTTATTAGAATGAAACCTCCTAGAGTTGTTCCTAAATTAGAGAAAATTATGTTCCCTATTATTGGACTATTGCTAACAGGTTTTATTTCTCCAAGTTCATTACCATTATTAGGTATGCTATTCTTTGGTAACTTGCTAAAAGAAAGTGGAAGAACTAAACGATTAGCTGATACTGCTCGAAATCCAATGATCGATATCGTAACTATTCTTTTGGGTATCACTGTAGGAGCTTCTACTCAAGCTACTGTATTCTTAAAAGGAACTTCTTTAATGATTTTCGGACTAGGAGCTGCTTCATTTATCATTGCAACCGCAGGAGGAATCCTTTTTGCAAAATTCATGAATATATTCTTGAAAGATGGAGAAAAAATCAACCCTCTAGTAGGTGCAGCTGGTGTTAGTGCTGTTCCAGATAGTGCTCGTGTAGTACAACACGAAGGTTTAAAATACGATCCGACCAACCACCTTCTTATGCATGCCATGGCCCCCAATGTAAGTGGTGTTATTGGTTCTGCCGTAGCCGCTGGTATCCTATTGAGCTTTTTGGCATAAGCCATCTCAAAATATAATTACAGCCCCAGCTACTTATTTAGTTGGGGCTTCTTATTTTATATCTAAAAACTATGAGTTGTAAAACAACCATAATATAAATAGCTTTGTCCTTAAATAAAAATCATAATCATGAAAAACTATTTACTCCCATTTATCGCAATTATTGTGCTAATTGCAATTGTCTTTATATTCGAGAATAAAAATCCGCGTGACACATACGCTAATTCCATCAATAAAGAACTCATGGCTTTTCAAAAAAGCTTACCTGAGGAGTCCACTGATGAAAAGGCACTTGGGCAACCTGATATGGCAGCCCTACAAGAATATTATCAGGTAATGGATCCTGTAGAAAAACGAGTACCACAAGAAAGACTTGTAAAAGCTAATAAGGAGACTAAAGCAATCTTAGAAGCTTCAAGTTTCAAGAATTCTCAAGAATTAGAATGGGAGAATATTAATAGCAATATGGGTGGAAGAACCAGAGCATTAATGTGGGATCCTAACAGTAATACTGGCAACAGAGTTTGGGCAGGCTCCGTTACTGGTGGTATTTGGTATAACGAAGACATCACAGATTATAATTCTGAATGGCATCCTGTTGATGATTTTATGGCTTCCTTATCTATCAGTTGTTTGACCTACGATCCTAACGAAACTCAAACCTTCTATGCAGGAACTGGTGAAGCGCAAACTGCCATAATCACCTATAGAGAATCCTCTGGTAGAGGTGTTGGTATTTGGAAATCAGAAGACGGAGGTAGTACTTGGAGCATTATTGAGTCTAGTCAAAACTTTGCCTACATCACCGATATAGAAGTAAGAGATGAAGAAGGTATATCAGTTATTTATGCCGGTGTGGCTTCGGGCCAATATATGGGAGCCGATCATGTTTCACTTCCTTCTGATGGATTATATCGCTCCGATAATGGTGGAGACTCATGGGAACAAGTGCTACCATATATTTCAAATGAGATTCCATATACACCTGCAGATATTGAAATTGGTCCTGATGGAAGAATTTATATAGGAACCATGAGAAATATTGATGGAGAAGGTGGCGCCGTTATTCTATACTCTGATTTGGGAACTAGTGGTTCCTGGGTAGAGAATGATGATTACCAGGAAATTATTGAAGATGGAATTGGTGAATATAGCTTACCTGGTAGAGTGATGCTTGGAACATCCGCATCAGATAACTCTGAAGTATATGCAATAATCGGAGCTGGATACGAAAACGGATTTGGTTATTATCATGGGAATTTCGTATTAAAATCTTATAATAGTGGTGAAGATTGGGAAGAGTTAAACATTCCAAATAACGATCCAACATGGGCTAGCTTAAGCTGGCATGCTTTCTCTATAGCTGTTGATCCAGTGGAAGTAAACCATTTCTATATTGGAGGCCTAGACCAATATCATTCATTGAACGAAGGCTCTACTTACTTTCATGTAAGCGATTGGGCAGCTATGTATAGTGGTGGTGGGGATTATTATATTCACGCTGACCAACATGTGATAAAATTCAAACCTGGTTCTTCTGATGAAGTTATTTTTGGAACAGATGGCGGCGTCTTTTATACAAATAATGCAAGCGCTTCCAACCCAGTTTTTCAAGAAAGAAATAATCATTATTCAAGTTTACAATTTTACACCTGCGACATTCATCCTAGTACTGGAGAAGATCAATATTTAGGTGGTCTTCAAGATAATGGAACATTAAAATATACAGGCAATGACTTAACTATATTCGATATGATTGTTGGAGGAGATGGTGCTTATTGCTTCTATGATAAAAATGAGCCAAACATCTCATTAGCATCCTATTATTATAATAGATACACCGTGTTTAATGGAGATAATCAAGTGGCTTGGGTTGGAAATAATAGTACTGGAACATTTCTTTGTCCTGCGGATCTTGATTCCGAAAACAATATTCTATTTGCAAATGGAGTTGGTTTTTTTGGACAAGATGCAAACAAAATGTTTAGAGTGAAAAACCTGCCCAACAACCCAACAGAACAATTAATAGATGCAGGTACAAATATAAACACATGGTTTACTGCAGTTACAAATTCTCCTTATGCTGAGCTAGGAAGTTCTACCATATTTATGGGCTCCAATGCGGGGCATTTGTTTAAAATTAGTAATGCACAAGCTATAGCAAATACAACTGAAATAGGAAGCTCAGACTTCCCAACGGGAGCCATTAGCTGTATTGCTATCGGAGGTTCGGAAGATACCTTATTAGTAACATTCAGTAACTATGGAGTGAGTTCGGTTTGGCAAACCTATAATGGAGGTAATAACTGGCAAGAAATTGAAGGAAACCTACCAGATATGCCAATCAGATGGGCGCTATACCATCCAAACTCAAGTAAACAAGCACTTCTCGCAACTGAGCTAGGCGTATGGCAAGCCTCTGATTTAAGTGCAAATAACCCAAGCTGGTCTCCTGCTATTCAGGGGATGGCCAACGTAAGAGTTGATATGCTAAGAATAAGAGAAAGTGATAAAAAAGTAATCGCCGCCTCACATGGTAGAGGTCTATATACTTGTACATATGATTTATTATCAGTAGGACAAAATGAATTGGAAAACACGGAAAGCTTCACTGTTTATCCAAATCCTTCAAACGGCAAGATTAACATTGTTCTTCCTGACAACGAAAGCACAATAAAGCAATTACAACTTTTTAACATGAAGGGGGATTTGGTTTTTGAATCCTCAACATCCCTAAAAAATAATTTTGTTGACCTAAGCAACTATTCTACTGGAAGCTATGTCTTAAAACTAAAGACTTCAAGTAAATATTATTCAAGCAAGATAAGTATACAATAAAATATTTATCTGCTTTGTTCATTGACGGATTGGCCCCACCAATCCGTCTTTTTTTATCTTTGCATTTTAATATTATAATTACAATGAAAAACACAATCTTCATATTTTTATTATCTATTATAGCCTACTCTTGTACTAATTCTACTGTTTTTGAAACCCAACAGAGATTCGAAGACAACAACTGGTTTAAATTTGATGAATTTAATTATGAAATTGAAGTAGATGCTGGTCAAAACTATAGTTTCGATGGAACTATTATCACTGATTCCAACTATAAAAATAGGAAAATGGAACTTGGGTTTTACCTATACCTGCCTGAAGGTGGAAAAAGATTGGAAGACAAAACCATAAGAATTCTTGATTTTGAATATCAAGCCTTGGGAAAAAAGGCAGATAATGGTTTTGAACTTCCTGTGACATTTAAGCAAGACCTTAAAATAAAAAGCGACGGATTATTAAAAATCAAAATCATTCTTCATTCACAACATACCGATAACTTTGGTATTGTTGGTTTTAATCTTTCAGCTAGAAAGACAAAGCCTTAAAAAAACTACTAAACCTTGATTTAATGCAACTTAACCCTTTCCGAAGCACGTTAAATATGTGACCTTCTAAATTAGTGTTTTTTTCCATCTTCCACGCAACCTTATTGATCATATAATGGTCTCTTAGTCAACATCAAGAGGATCTATTCCTTTAAATTAAAACAAAGCGATTTTTAATCAAAAATTATAATGAACCTATGCAACTATTTTGGACACATTTTTGTCTATATATTTTGCATCACAGACCATTATTCTCTTTTGATTTAATCGCATATCGTTCTTTGAATTATTTAGCATGATAATTTGACATATTTATATTTATTCTGCATAGATTTTCAGTTCTGCTTTTCGTTAGTGAAATATATTTCTAAATTTACCGCACGAAAACAATACGGGCATTTACAATCTATATGCAACAAGATAAACTTATAAAAAAGGTTATTCAAGGAAATCCTAGAGCTCAAAAAGCATTTTACGATCAATACGCATCGAAAATGTATTCTGTATCTTTAAGGTTTGCTAAAGATGTAGATGAAGCCAATGATATCCTTCAAGAAGGATTTGTAAAAGTCTTCTCAAATTTAGCATCCTATAGAAACGAAGGAAGCCTCGAAGGATGGATTAGAAGAACCATTGTCAACACCGCTATCAATTATTACAAAAAAAATCTAAAGCATAGAAATTATAATGATTTAGATACTGTAATGATTTTTGAAAAAAGCGATACCGTTTCTGTCATTGATCAGATGTCAGAAAATGAGCTTTTAGGGATTATCAGCAAGTTACCCGATGGATATAGAACGGTATTCAACCTCAATGTTATTGAAGGATATACCCATCGAGAAATTGGCGACATGCTAAATATATCAGAAAACACAAGTAAATCGCAATTGGCGAGAGCCAGAGCATATTTGCAAAAAAGAGTAGTAAAAAAATAATGGAAGATAATACACATAAGGAATTTGACCAGATTTTCAGGGATAAGCTTCAGAATCATGAAGTGGCACCACCTGCACATATCTGGACTGGCGTTCAAGCGGAAGCATTGAGCGGCGCTGCCGGCAAATCATCTCAATGGAGATGGTGGGCTGCTGCTTCTTTATTGGGTCTACTTCTGAGTACAGCTGGATATTTCTATTTAGGAGACGACGAGTTTAATTCGATAGACGAATCTACTCCAGTAGCTCCTACAACTCCTTATAACGAATCTAATTCTACAACAAAGCCTATTAATATGGCCTCCCCTTCTTTTGAGAAGGACTTAGATCTTACAGAAGAGGAAATCATTTCTGAAATAGAAAAGGAACTACCTATTGAAGAAAAATCGAACAGTGAAATAGATAAAACAGAAGAAAAAGAAGAACAACTCATAGAGGAGTCTAATCAAGAAATCAAAAGCCAATTACAAGAAAATTTTATTATTGTAGAAGTGCATATAGAAGTAGAAACAGAAGAACAAGTTGAAGTTGCTGAAGAAATAGTATCTAAAGAAGGTAAAGCAATCAGTAACAATACTCCTATTGAAACAAATATTAATAAAGAGATCTCTAATACAGAGCCAACAAAAGCTGGCTATGACTTCTTCGACGAGGACGCTCTTGATGATATGACTCAAGGACACCGTCAGGAGAAATATTGGGAATTAGGTTTAGAATTTTCTCCTGAATGGGTGACTATTCCAGATAACAACAATAATATCCAATCTTATGGTTTAGATCTATCTGCTAAATATCATATTGGTAAATTATTCTTAGAAACAGGACTTGGTGCATCATTAAGTAAAGATGATGGAATCTATCATGTAGATTATCAAGAAGCAGTTTTTAAAGGCTCCTATCAAGATGTTTATAATGTGACCTTTGATACTTCAGGCGGAACTCCAGTTCCTACATATTACACAAAATTGGTCAATATATACGATACCCTCGACAAGGCAACAATAACAGAAAATAAAAATACTTACGCTTATTTAAACATACCGATTAATATTGGTTACTATACTCCTCTTGGAAAGAAATTTAGTTTCTATGCCAAAACGGGCTTGAATGCAAGTATCTTAATTTATCAAGATATTCCAACTCCAAGCATTGAAGGAGAATTGAATACCATTATTAAAACTACTCCTCTTTACCATCAAAGAACCGATTGGAATTTACAAGCACAAATTAATGTGGGCATTAATTATCACATTACTGAAAATTTCAGATTCGGTTTAGAACCCAATGCTAGATATTATATCAAGTCATTGGTAGAGAGTAACAACAGCGGAAACCCTTATGGTTTGGGAGTGAAAATTGGTTTTAAATACGTTTTAAAATAAAGGAATAAAATGAAAAAATATATACTTGTCATTGGTTTTTTACTGAGCTTGATTTCTTTTTCGGAAGATATCATGGCACAAAAAGCTGAACAAGCTAAAGAAAGGTATAGCTTTGGTGGACATGTGTTTACCAAAGATTTCCCGATCAAAATAGGTCAAGCTGTTTTATATAATGCCTTAACAAATGAAAGACTTGATGATGCCAATATAGATACCTTAGGTTATTATTATTTTTATAGAAAACCTGCTGGCGACTACCTTGTTTTAGCAAGATTACTTCCTGAAGATCCAAATTTTAGCGCATTTTCATCTACCTACTATCCAAATAATGCATTTTGGCAAGAAGCAGAAGTTATTCATCTTACCGAAACATCCTGGGAATATGATATTGATATGGTTGTTCAACAATCTGAAGGTTCTCCCAATGGACCCGGGAAAATAAGTGGTACTATATTCCAAATTAGTGGGAAACCATTTGTAGCTGATGTTGATGTTATCATTTTTGATGAAAACATGGAATCAGTAGTTCATTACCCAACAAATGAATTTGGACAATTTAATTTTGAAAATCTAGAATATGGTACCTATGTACTATTTCCTCAAATTATTGGTATGACTACCAACCCAATTGAAATAATAATTAGTCCTGAGCATGCGGTGCACCAGGAAATAGAAATCAGTATAGAAGATGGCTATATCAGTAGTTCCATTAATGAAGCATTGATTAGCGAAGAATCTTTTAGATTTTTCCCAAATCCTGCTTCTAGTCTTATCAATATTCAATTCAATACCAGTGGAAACAAAAATATTCAAACTAGAATATCAGACCTTAGTGGTAGGGTTGTTTTTGAAGAATCGGCTAAACTGACTTCTAGCGATTATTCAAATACCTTAACAGTTGGAGATTGGCAAAATGGATATTATATCCTAGAGATTCTGATTGATGGATCACTTGCCAGTACTCAAAAATTAGTGATTAGCCACTAATTATTTTCTTAACATTTGATTCACACTTTTTAGGTCTAACTGTTTTTTTCTTAAGTGGAACAATCCTAATTTTGACCTAAAATAAAATCATGAGCAACTCTAGAAGAAACTTTCTTAAAAAAACGGTAGTTACCGCTGCTGCTATCCCAGTACTTGGTGCAAGCAAACCATTATTTTCCAATAGTTTAAACGAAGAAAATTGGGATCATTTATCAAATAAAGAATTGCTTAAGGACTTTAATGAATGGGTGGAATCCTATATCAAAGAGATTAATGCTGAGAAAGAATTGGGAAGAGAATTTAAAGATAATGATGCTCTAGTTCATCTTCCAGCCCAAATGGAAGAAATGATGCCCAAATTTAAGAACCGCTTTAGTGATCCTGGTTTTTTAAAAGACTACTTAAGAATTTCAAAAAAGCTTACTGCAGAAATCGATCAGACTTTCTAACCTGAAATTCAAACACATACCAAGGGTAGCTTTAAAAATTAAAGCTGCCCTTTTACATTATAAATAAAACATATAAATAATTAGATTTCTGTAGATTATATATCTACTAGTATTTATTAAATATGTAATTTTATCCTTCATTAAAACAATAGGCAACCACATTTCATATATGCTGTCTTACAAACGAATTTGATTGAATGAAAGCTTTGGATGACCTCATACACGACTGCAAAATAGGCAAGCGTAAGGCACAAGCTGTGCTTTATAAAAAGTACGCTTCTAGTCTATTAGGGCTGTGCATGAGATATAGTAAATCCAGAGACGAAGCAGAAGATATTCTGCAAGAGGGTTTTATTAAAATATTTAATAAGATTAAATCATTAGAAAAATCGAGTTCGTTAGAACCGTGGATGAAACGCATTATGATAAATACAGCTATCAACTCTTATCATAAAAACCTGAAGCATTATTATAGTCAGGACATTGATGATATACAAATTGTTGATGGTGAAGAAGAGCAAAGTGAATATTTGCCTCATGTTTCACCCGAAATGGTATTAAAATCTGTTCAAGAACTTCCTGAAGGATATAGGATGGTTTTGAACTTATATGTTTTTGATGGATTCTCACATAAAGAGATAGCTGAAGAGTTAAATATTTCTGTGAACACATCGAAAACGCAATTATTGAAAGCAAGAAAGAAACTTAAGAAGGAATTTTTTAACCGCCAAATAGGCCCCACTGATTAATGGCAAAAGAAAAACAAAATATGGACAATTTTTTGAGAGACTCTCTAGGTAATCTAGAGATGGCTCCCTCTAAAAATGTTTGGAAAGGAGTTTCCAAAAAATTGATCCTATTAGAACTCATCAGATTAAACTTTTCGAATATCGGAAAGTCTTGGCTATACACAGGTGTAGCTGCCGTAACCGCATTCGCAGGATTTACCATCTACCAAATGAACCAAGAAGATTCTCCCTCTGAAACGCCTAAGACTACTGAAGTCATCATTGCATCTAATACCGAAGAAGTAAAAGCTGACCAGAAGGAAACTTACCAACTCACTGAAGACGAGGTGAATTCTAGTGCAGAAACTGAGATTATTACAGAATTGGAACCCATTGATGAAATAGATAAAGAACAAGACATTACTAAAGCTTCTATTATTAGAAAAAAGAGTAAAGTACAAAACAAGGAAATCGAACCCAATCCTGTAACTGACATTTCTGCTCCAGTTTCAAATATAGAACCTAAAGAAAACGAGTCTAATAGTACAGATGATATTGATGAAAACAAAGCTGAATCCATAGATAATATTTCTGATGAAAATTCAAATTCAACTACAGAATATGGCTTAACAACTACTCCGGTAGCTCAAGAAAAAACGGCTACTCAAAATACAAAAGAAGAAAACACTAAGTCTGAGCCAGCTCCAGCAAATAAGGAAGAACTAAATAGTGAAACATCCTCTAAACATCAAAAAATAATTGCTCCAGTCATTACTGATGATGAAATAAAGGATTTAGCTGATGAAGAGCCAACAAATCTGACTTGGTTTGTGGGAGCAAATTATACTCCAGAATGGCCTATTTCTTCCGAAGAGATGTATGTAAACAATCACCAACTTGGAGTTAAGGCTGGTATAGAGTATAAAAAATGGTCTATGAGTATTGGTATTGGAGTAAAAACAGAAAAAACTCCAAGCCGGTTTATGGCTCATTATTCCACTTACGATAGCGTTGGATTCTTTTATGATATTGATTATTACGAACAAGCACCAAATTCCTCAGACTCTATTATCATTCACTATACTATAAGAAGCCTTTTCGACTCCATTGATAATCAATCTGAAGTTCAAGGCCCAGACCAAAAAAGAAGATGGATATTTATCCCAATAGACTTCTCTTATCGACTTTATCGAAAGCCAAAGTATGAATTAATGGCAAAAGTATCTGCTAATTTGGGATGGTCAAATTATACCGAAAGCAATAATATGTCCAGTGCCCTAGCAGGATATTATCAATTAGAGAATATTACAATAAAGCATAACGACACCTATCTACAAGTGGGAATAGGTTTGGAAAATAACTTTAGTATTTTACCAAATTGGTGGATTTATGCAGAACCAAGGCTCAACTATTATGTTAAAAGCCCTTACGAAATAAAAGGAAACTCCAATAATGGCCCATTTGCATTTGGATTGCAAATAGGGATTAAATACAAATTTAATAGATAGCCCTATGAAAAAGATAGAAAAAGCCTTCAGACTTATACTTATCGGATTCTTGGCTATCATAAGCCAAATAACGATTGCACAAAGAGATACCTTATGTGTCGCTAATTTCTCCTTTGAAGAATCTATAACCATAGGGAAACCTAGTGTTATTCAATTTAAAGACTTATCAACAGGAAACCCTACTGATTACTTGTGGAACTTTGGAGATGGCAGCACTAGTAATGCAAGTAATCCTTTTCACTATTTTCCAGAAGCAGGGAACTTTATTGTGACCTTAAGTATTTCAAATGAATTTACGCAAGATGAAATCAGTAAAGAAGTAAACATAGAAGTCCCATTGGAAATCAGTTTTACTTTTAAGCTCGATAGTAATTACCACATTCCAAACACCTTCCATTTTGCAAGTGAAATTGAAGGAAGTTATGATTACTTATTATGGGATTTTGGCGAAGGTGTATTAACAAATGTGGAAGATACAACACATAGCTACACATACCAAGACACTGATTATCAAGTTTGTTTAACAGCAAAATATTATTTCAATGATACATCTACCATACAAAAAATAACCTGTCAAGGACTAACTACTTCAGAATATTATAATTTAGGCGGACAAGTGTTTTTTGGTGATTCGTTAATGAATAACCCCTACCCAACTGGAGATACAGGAATCGCCTATTTGTACAGAATGGATAAGAATAACATCATCCCTATTGATACCAATTATTTTGTGGATTTTGGATATTTTTGGTTTGCTGCAAAATTGAAATCCTATTATATCATTAAAACCCATTTTACTGAAAATTCTAATCATAGCAGGCAATACGCACCTACCTATGTTGGAAATACAACTCAATGGGACGAAGCAGAAATTATTAATCTAGCACAGGATAAATTCCGAGAAGACCTAAGTATGGTTGAGAAAAAAGATAATAAATCAGGCACAGCAGAAATTTCTGGTTCTATTTTTGATATTCTCAACACTGAAAACATAGAGGGAAATCCTATGGTCTATCTTTATAATACTCAAGAAGAACTCATCGATTACAAATCTACAGATTCTAATGGTGATTATTATTTCGATCATGTTTCAAGTGGACATTACCTTGTTAACGCGGATATCACCGGAGTTAAGGCAAGATCACAAATGGTGATTGTAAACGGAAAAGGGCGAAGCCATTTGAAGTCAGAATCAATAGAACAGGAATCTATTATTTTCCCTAATCCCGCCATAGATTATAGTATATTGGAATACTACTATAGCGGAAAAATGAAAGAAGCTAAAATGTTAATTTACAACTCTAACGGGAATATACTACGGGAGGAGTCTATCACACTAAATGATGGACTAAATTATATACACATTGATCTTGAAAATACAAATAAAGGAGTTATTTTCGTTAAAATAGCAGATGAGCAAACGCAAGTATTTAAGCTTATTCACAACTGATATTAACACCTGAATTCCTGATAAAAAGGAATCCTCTAAAATTAGCATTTTTTAAGTCTTCAAAATTGCTAATATCTTATCTTTGCTAAAAAATAGAATTCTTTGAAAAAAGTAGACCTTTTTATAATTCGCTCCTATCTAGGGCCATTGATATTAACCTTTTTTATTGCATTGTTTATTTTATTGATGCAATTTCTTTGGTTATACGTGGATGATTTAGTGGGTAAAGGATTGGAATGGCACGTCCTTCTTCGATTGCTTTTCTATGCCTCCTCCACTTTTGTTCCTATGGCTCTGCCACTTGCTATCTTATTAAGCTCCTTGATGACCTTTGGCAATCTGGGTGAACATTATGAACTGGTAGCCCTAAAAGCATCAGGCATTTCATTGAAAAGAATCATGAAACCATTAATCATTCTATCTATATTTATTAGTGGCTTGGCTTTTCTTTTTTCTAATAATGTATTACCAGTGGCTAATTTAAAATTCAGAAGCCTCCTATACGACGTTCAGCAGAAAAAACTAGCCTTCAAGATAAAAGAAGGTATTTTCAATAAAGATTTAGGAGATTACACCTTACGGATTGGTGGGAGAGCCGAAGATGGGGAAACTATTTACGATGTAATGATTTACGACCATTCTGGAAGAAATGGGAATACCAAGGTGAGTGTAGCGGAATCGGGGACTATGAAACAAAGCCTTAGTGGCGATGCTATTGAATTTACCCTTTTCAATGGGTATAACTATGAAGAGAAAACAGATCAAAAAAACTATAGAGTTACTAGACCATTCCAAACCACTCAGTTTTCTGAAGAAAGAATACGATTCACCATCGATAATGGACTCAGTAGAACTGATGAAAACCTGTTCAAACACAGTTATCATATGATGGATTTAAGTCAGTTGACCAAATCAAAAGACTCCCTAAATATTTTATTAAAGAGAAGAAATACTGATTTTGGTCAAAACCTCATCAGAAAATACAAAAACTACCATAGAGTAGACTCACTCAAACTTAATAAGCAGTTGTATTCAGACACCTTAATGGTTTCTGAATACACCAGTATCCTTTTTGATTTACATGTACTCGATAGGAACAAGATAATCGAAAGCGCTTTGAATAGAACTCGAAATATAAAGGAAAGCGTGGTAGGCATGAATGATGAAAATACAAATAGAGAGAATACTATTAGAAAACACGATATTGCCTATCACAAAAAATTTACACTTTCAATTGCATGCCTCATCTTGTTTTTTGTAGGTGCCCCATTGGGAGCCATCATCAGAAAAGGTGGATTGGGATTACCGGTGGTCATGTCTACCCTATTCTTTATTGCCTATCATATTCTAACCATGACAGGGGAAAGAGCAGTAAAAGCAGGTTCTATGAACCTTTGGATTGGGGTTTGGATGGCCTCTGCTATATTTTTACCGATTGGGATTTTCCTTACCCTAAAAGCTACTTCCGATGCACCATTGTTTGATGCTGATACTTATAAAAAAATGTTTGAAAAAATATTTAAACGCAAAGAATCAAAATCAATTCAGTAGTAATGGAAAATGAAATAAAATATATCAATAGGGAATTAAGTTGGCTTGATTTTAATTACCGTGTGCTACAAGAAGCCATTGATAAAAAGAACCCCATATTAGAACGTTTTAAATATCTTGGTATATTTTCCAATAATAAAGATGAATTTTTTAGAGTTCGGGTTGCTACCATTAACAGAATGAGGATTCACAAAAAGGTGACTGATGCTGTAAAGAAAAGCCTGACCAATACCTTTTTAGAACTTCAGCAGAAAGTAGCACATCAAGAAGAGATTTATAATGAAACCTATCATTCACTTATTGCAGAAGCAAGAGAGAATAATGTTTTCTTGATAGATGAAAATGAGATCAACGAATCACAGAAAGAATATATTAGTCAATATTTTGACGAAGAAGTAAGAAAACATGTATTTCCTCTAATGTTAGGCGACAATCAGAAATACAAAAATTTCAAAGACAAAACAGTCTATTTAGCTATTGAGATGAAAGATTCCAAAAAAATCCTCAAAGATAGATATGCTCTTATTGAAATGCCAACCAACATTCTCTCTCGTTTTGTGAAACTCCCTACTGTTGGCGACAAGAAATACATCATGTTTTTAGATGATGTGGTGAGGTTTAATCTCCATGCTATATTTTCTATTTTAGGTTATGATATTTTTGTAGCTCATATGGTTAAGCTAACTCGAGAAGCTGAGCTGGATATTGATAATGACGTTTTAAAAAGTTTTTTAGAACTCATGAGTGATAGTGTGAAGAAAAGAAAGAAAGCACCTCCTATTCGTTTTGTATACGATAGGTCCATCTCTCCAAAGCTCCTAAAGGTAGTTTTAAATACCTTTGGAATTAAAAGCAATGATAACCTGAGAGCTGGTGGAAGATATCATAATCTAAAAGACTTTATGGACTTTCCTTCTTTAGATCCAGAACTTTTTTACAAACCTATTCAGCCTTTTATTCATCCTGAATTGCCAGCAAACAAAAGCAAATTTGATATTCTTCGAAGAAAAGATATTTTACTTCATTATCCATATCATTCCTTTAAAAGTACCATTAGTTTAATATGGGAAGCTGCCGTTGATCCAAATGTAAGAGCCATTAAAATGACTTTCTATCGAGTTTCTAGAAATAGCTCTCTTATGAAAGGATTGATAAATGCGGCTAGAAACGGAAAAGCTGTTACCGTTTTCATGGAACTCCAAGCTAGGTTTGATGAAGAGGATAATATTTATTGGGCAGAGCGCTTACAAGAGGAAGGTGTAAAAATCATCCCCACTATACCAGGGTTTAAAGTTCACTGCAAGCTAATCCTCATTCGTAGAAAAGAAGCAGGGGCAAACGTGTATTATAGCAATGTGAGTACTGGGAATTTCCATGAAGCCACAGCCAGAGTATATAGCGACACCAGTTTAATGACCAGCAATCACGATATTTGTAAAGATGTAAATAATGTTTTTCAATTATTTGAAACCAAGTTCAATCGCCCCACTTTTAAAGCCTTAAAAGTCGCACCTTTCAAAATCAGAGATTTTATCTATAAGCGAATTGAAATTGAGACCCATAATGCCTTAGAAGGTAAAGAAGCATTTTGTATCATCAAGATTAATAACCTTGTAGATATGGGTATCATCAAAAAGATTTACAAAGCTGCAGATGCGGGAGTGAAATTCAAGCTGATCATCAGAGGGATCTGTGTTTTGAGAGAGAACTTTACTCATGAAAATATTGAAGCCATTGGTGTTGTAGATAGATACCTAGAGCACAGTAGGATTTTTATTTTCGCTAATGGAGGAGACAGAAAGTATTATATCTCATCTGCTGATTTAATGTCTAGAAACCTTGACCACCGTGTGGAAGTAGTTTGCCCTATACACTCTCCAGAACATCAAAAAGAAATCCAAGATTTAATCGACATTCAGCTCCAAGACAATATGAAAGCAAGGAATTTACAGGGTAGGGATATTAATAAATACCTAATTCCACAAGATGGAATACTCCATCAATCACAGTTAGAAACTTACAAATATTTGAAAGCTAAAGAAGAAAAGTAGTATCTAAATACTATATTTTACTAATTCAGGTAAAAGCTCTTGATTTTTAAGTTTACCCGAGGCATTTTTTAATCCATCAGGAACTAATTCTATGGCTAAAAATTCTTCTTCAGAAACTTCTAGGCTTGTGGTAATATCAAACTCAGATGCTGGTTTAAAGCCGAAGCGTGGGAAATATTCCTCTTGACCAACAACCAATACTGAAACATAACCTAAATCACGAGCTTTTTGAAAAGAATTAGCTATCAGTTCCTGTCCAATTCCTAAACCTTGGTAGGAAGGTAATACTGCAATGGTGGCCATAATAATACTAGGGACATTCTTTCTACCTTTAACTATCTCGGCTTTTGCATACATAATAATACCAATAATTTGGTCATTTATTCGTGCTACACGAGATAACTCTGGAATAAAGTGATTCGTTTTTCTAAAATCTTTAATCAAGGCGTTAACATCTTCCTTTTGAAAAGCCAAATTAAACAACAAATTAACCTCTTCAATATCCTTTGGTTTTTCCCTCTTAATTTGTACTTGCATATGCTTTCTATTTCTATGACCACAAGATACGAAAAAAAGCAAATACTAGAACATAGTAACTCTTTTCACATCTTGATTTTATTATGGGTTTAAAGCTTTTAATCCCAATTTTGAGGAATTGTTAATAAATAAATCCTATTGTCTTTTGTTCAGCTTAATTTTCTTCATTATTTCAACTTATATTCTCTAAATTGCGATGTCTTTAAAAAAGCATCACCTAATTCATTTTATGAACCCTGAACCAGTTTTAAAAATATTAAAGGAAAAATTTCCGCATCAGCCAACTACTGATCAGGAATTGCTATTTGAGGAATTTGTAAAGTTTCTAGCATACGATTCTATAGAAAAAGTATTCCTCTTGAAAGGCTATGCAGGAACCGGAAAAACCAGTTTTGTGCAATCCATTGTTTCTACTCTACCTGGTATCAGAAAGCGAACAGTACTTTTGGCTCCTACAGGAAGAGCTGCCAAGGTCCTTTCGGCCTATGCCCATAAAAAAGCCCTCACCATACATAAGAAAATATATTTCACCAGTATGGATAAAAGTGGGTATATGGAAAGTCGATTGAAAGAAAATCTCCATGTGAACACCCTGTTTATTGTTGATGAAGCTTCCATGATTTCTGGCTCTACTTCGGATGCTCATTTTTCCCATCAAGATTTACTCGCCGACCTGATCACCTATGTTTATTCAGGTGACCATTGTCAGTTAATGCTGATTGGCGATCTGGCTCAGCTTCCTCCAGTGGGATTAGAAATAAGTCCTGCTTTGAGTCCTGAAGGCTTAAAAAGTTATTATCCTTTCGATATTTTTAAATATGAACTTAAAGAGGTGGTTAGACAAGCTGCTGAATCTGGAATTTTATATAATGCTACTCACATCCGTAATCTCATCGGTGAAGGAAGTATAGAGAACCCCATTTTTTCCATTAGTGATTTTAAAGATGTTTATAGAATTGGAGGTATGGAATTAGCTGATGAATTGTCAGATGCTTTTTCTGAATTTGGAGAAGAAAATGTGGTGATTATTACTCGAAGTAATAAAAGAGCCAATATATATAATCGCGAAGTTAGGAACAGAATTCTTTATAAAGAGAACCGCATTGAAGGTGGCGATTTATTAATGGTGGTGAGAAATAATTACTATTGGTTAGAGGAAAAATCACAAGCGGGTTTTATAGCAAATGGAGATATAGTAGAAATAGTACAATTGAAAAGATATTCTGATTTATATGGCTTTGAATTTGCTGAAGTAGAAGTGCAAATGATTGATTACCCTGATGAACCTAGCTTTGATGTTTTGATACTATTGGATACCTTAACTTCTGAGAGTCCTTCCTTAACCTATGAAGAAAACAATAGGCTATTTCAGGAGGTGATGAAAGATTATTACGATTTAAGTAGCAAGAAAGCCAGAGTAGATGCGGTAAAAAACAACCGCCATTTTAATGCCTTACAGGTAAAATTTGCCAATGCTTTAACCTGTCATAAAACCCAAGGCGGGCAATGGGATGTGGTATTTTTGGAGCAACCTTGGCTTCCCGATGATAAAATGGATGTGGAGTTTGGTCGTTGGCTCTATACTGCCATTACTCGTGCTACTAAAAAACTATACTTGGTGAATTTTAAAGAGGAATATTATCAGGACTAGCCTTTGACAATCCTAAAAACTTATAAGACTGCCACTCTACCACTTTTTGTAAAATAATCTTTGATGGAATCTATACTCAATATTTTCTCTCTCTTTTCAGGATCTAGTTTTATATCTTTATTACCATTAACCAATGATTCTAAGGGAATTCCCAGATATCTGTTTAATAATGTTATCATTTTCAAAGTTAATGGTCTTTTTCCATTTAGAACTTCCGAAATTCGTGTTTTCCCACCAAACAAAGGTGCAAGGTCTGCTTGCTTTAAATTCATCTGATCCATTCTAAATCTAATGGCTTCAATAGGACTTGGAGCTTGAATTGAAAAATGCTCTTGCTCATATTTTTCAATAAGTAGAGACAATAATTCTATCTCCTCGCCTTCGCTACTTGCTGGTTCAATTGCATTTTCATTGCTGTGAATAAGTATATAAATACGCTCACAGGCGTCATTATAATCTTTCTCCGTTTTTAATATTTTAGTCCTCATATTTTACTATTCTTTTAAACAATAGGAATTTTAATAATAAAACTAGTCCCTTTTTTGAGGATGGTTTCCACTCGAATAGTTCCTCCGATATTCTCTATCATCTTTTTTACCAATGCCAAGCCTAGTCCCATTCCACTAGTTTTTGTGGTAAATCGTGGTTCAAAAATATGAGTAAGTTCGCTATCAGCAATGCCACAGCCATCATCACTAATTCGAATCTCTAGGCTTTCACTCACCCTTGTTAATTTAGTATGAATAGCGCCCGATGAGTTTTGTCCTATGGCTTGAACCGCATTTTTATACAGATTATTAAATACTCTAATCAATTGATTTTTATCGGCCGAAACTAATATATCTTCCTCCATAAATTCATGGGAGAAGGCCACATGATCATTGCCCTTAAAAATGCTTTCCACGTCTATAATAATGCTCTTGATATCTAATTGTTGAGCTTGGATTTTATCAATTGCTGCAAAGGTACTAAACTGTCCAGCAATCTCACTTAGCACGTCAATTTGCTCTTGTAATCCTTTGGTAATCCTCTTCATCCTCACTTCAAAATCCTCCACCTGATCGTCCCAAGCCCTTTCTAAATACTGCACATTGAGTTTCATGGGTGTGAGTGGATTTTTAATCTCATGAGCAATTTGCTGAGCCATTTCACGCCAAGCCGATTCCCTTTGGGTAATGGCTAATTTCTGAGCACTTAAACTCAATTCTTCCACCATTCTATTATACTCTTTAACTAACTCACCAATCTCGTCATCCTTATTCCACTCAATCTTCTCATTAGTATCTTGCAAATCTAGCTTCCCCATTTTTTCTTTAATCATTTGCAAAGGTTTACTCAAATATCGAGAGACCACAAGGGTTATCACTACAGTAATAAACAATAGGAATAAATAGATATTTAAGAAAGCTACGATGAATCCAGAGACCTCCTCTTCCAATTCGTACTGCTTGGCAAAGTATGGCAGATTCAGATAGGCAACAGAATGATTGTCTTGATTCCTAAATGGAAGGTAAGCCGATAAATAGTTTTGAGAGCCAATTTTTTCTTCCTGAATGAAGAAAGAGTTCTTAAGAAATTTCAATTCATAATAAGCATTGGCTTCCATCCTATTCGATAATAATGCGGCACTAAACATTTCTGGTCTACTGCTTGCTAACAACTCGCCTTTCTTGTTATACAAGGTGATATCGGTAAAAAATACTTCTGCGAATTTCATCAACAAACTTTCTACATACTGATGATCTGCAGATGTGAACTCCTCCATACCACTCAATTTATGCTCTAATTCTATTAAAACGGAATGGGCTTTTTCCATCAAACTATCAGCATTTTTTGCCTGATTCAGATATATGATATAATATAAACTAGAAACTCCTATTAGAATAAACGAAAATAAGAGGAGTATGATCATGGAATATTGAAGTCTACCTTGGAAACTACTTACCGAATTTTGTAATGAAGCAGTATTAAACAGAAAGTAAAGCAAGAAAGTGAATAAGCTATAGAACAAGAAAATAAATGCGAAAGAAGCTAACCGCTGCAACCAGCCTGGTTTTTCTAAGCTAATGATCAATACATTTTCTTTGTTCTTGGAATAAATATAATGCTGATAATTATTTTTATCGAAATAAGTATCATGATAAGAAGTCAATCTATAATCTTCCAGCTTTTGCTTATAATCAAACTTACCATAAACATCAGTTAAATCTCCATCACCATATACTGCGTAGGAATAATTTCTTAATAAAGTTGATTGATAAATATGGGATTTCTCTAATATCGCAGGAAGTCCCATTTCTTTAGGTTTTACTTTAGATACAAATTCAATAAAAATACAAGATTTATGAACCGAATCTAACTGATAAGGAACTCTTCCAATATAATTCCTGTACTGAAATGAACTTTGAATCAAATACAAAGTATCCTCTCGAATAATTGATTTGCTATTTTTTATCCTTTCACTAAAATACTGATAACATGATGTTTCGAAATTATCAGGCATAATCATAATCATACTTTCCTCATCGCAGTGTATCAGGTTGATATGATATAACTGCATAAAAGATTCAAAGTACTTTTCCGAAATAAAGTTGAGGAGACTGTCATCATTATCAATAATCTGCTGTCCCTTTGTGAGTTCAATAAGAAACTCATCATTTTGAATTTTCTCAATAGAAGAAATAAACTGTTCTTCTAAAAAAGGATCATTTTCTAAATCTAAGGTTAATGCTGATGTTTCTCTGATAAGACCTTCCTTCTGATCGTTTAAGTAATTGAGATAAAAAGTGGTTAGGAAAGTAAAAAATACCAGAAAAAACAAAACTTCACCAAGCTTTCTGTTACCTGTGTTTCTTCTTTGCCAATAAAAGGTCAAAATAATAATGGCACTAATAGAAAGATGTATCAACCAAAAAGAGATTAAAAAATCGCTTGAGGTGACAAGAGGTAAAACGCCTATTCCTAAAAGAAAGATCCATATATGATATTCTACTTTTTTGCAATTGATGAAATGTCCCAACCAACGATAAACAGCAAAAAATAAAGAAAACTGCAGAATAAAGATAATCAATATTACTAAATAGCTATATATATTTAATGAGGCTAGCTGAAACAAATCTAGACCAATTTGGGAATCGAAAATCAAACTCCTGATTAAAATGACCAAGATATAATAGAGGAGGAAAATAAAAACAAGGTAAATATGGATGAACAAGACATTGAGTTGGCGAGTTTTTACGTGATTAAAATAATAAATCACTACTACCATTAACATCAAGCTAATAAAGAATAAGTTTCCAATAGTATTATAAATCCAGAAATGAGCATAAAGGCCAGGAGAAAACAATTCACTCTGAAATATAAACTCTGGCACCCCAAAGAATAAATGGATTCCATACCAAGTAAAAATGACTAAACTAAAAATACTTAATGCTATTAATTCTTTCTCTTTAGATAATTTCTTTAATAGCTTTTGCAGAATCTGAGCCAAAAAGTAAAATGAGAAGATAAACAAGAAGAAGGGGAGCAATTTCAATTTTCCTAAAGAGTTATTCTCAGCAGAATCAATATAAAAAAGTTCTTCTCCTTTATTTCCCTCCACAAGAAAGCCCTTGGTATCACTTACAATCAATTTCTTTGAAATACTAAAATAGCTAGCCAGATGGCTCATTAAATATTCATTTTCCCAAGGGTATTGGATTTTTATGATCTGAACTCCAACAATCGAAAATTGCTGAACTTGTTTATAGCGAAGCACAACTTGGTAAGAGCCCAAATGCTGAAGCCCTGGTTTATCAATTTCATTAAAGCTTTCAGAAAACACAATATGGTTTTCAGTCCATAATTCTAGCTGCTGATCCTCATATAAAGCAAAAGCAAATCTATTTTTATATTTAGCCTGATAGGATAAAGCCTTAATCTCAAATGCTTCTTTTCCATTGAGGATTAATACCTCTTGTAATTCTAATAAAATCCCATCTAAAAGAACCTGATCCGACTGAACTTGACTTTGAATTTGCTGAGCAACATTGGTAATAGATTCAGACTTATTATTCCCTAAAATAACATAAGCGACAGTCACTAGCAATAGCAGTGAAATATTTATCAGGAGCATATATTTCTTCAGGATCATCTTCATAAAACACAAATTTAACAAAACTAGTGACATCAAAATATCTCACCTATTTCTTTATTCACTATATATTTAAAACCAATGACATCAAGCAATTTCTTTGCCAAAAAAAAAGCGAAAACTATTGGTTTTCGCTTTTTTATCATTCTCTACTCTTCATTAAAATACAAATGTTGCACCAATATGAATATCAAAATGAGACAAACTATTATATTCTCCTTTATTATAAAGAATATGTGTATACTTTCCTTTAACAATAAATCCAAATCCAGAACCTGGGTTTAATTGGAATAAAGCTCCAATTTCAGGTTGGAAACCAAACTGCCAGCTTTTATCTTCTACATAGTACTGACCAATCTGATCTTGCTTCTCGATGTTAAACATTCCAGCATTAACACCAATAAAGGGATATATATAATTGTTTTTCAATGGATAATAATGGAAATTCACATAAAGAGGGAAGGTATATAGATAATTAAATCGAGTCGAAGTAATCGCGGCACCTTCCATTTCATATGTGGAACGGTCAAATTTTTCAGAGAATCCTTGCCAGCTAAATCCACCACCCACAGAAATAGGGTCGTTAAATAAATATCTATATTCCATAGCAAAACCTCTAGTAGATGTTTTACTAATGAACTTATCACTCATTTGGCCTACTGGAACACCGATAATCCAATCGAAAGTCAACATTCCACCAGGTTGAGCATAAGTTTTAATAAATCCTGTTGCATCAGGTTTTTGAGCACTTGCTTGATTAGAAAGACCTAAAAAAGCAAATAGTATTGCGACTATAAATAATCTTTTCATCATTTTCTGTTTTTTTAGGTTATTTCTGTAAATATGGTGATTGTTCAAAAGCTTCATTGAATCCTCTTACAGCTCTGGAGCCATTATAACTTGCATCGTTACTTAAGATTCCATCTATTTTGGCAGTCCAACGGAATACAACAGCAGGAGCATCATTAGGATCTGGATTAGGACCAGCATTTTCTAACCAAGTACGATAATCCATTACAGATTCACCATCAGCCATATCCATAACCATAGATCCGGTATTATAACTATAATAGCTAGCTCCCCAACTTGGATACCAACCATAATAAGGGTAATAATCAGTGCCCTTATCTACATTAGTATTCTTCCAGTATCCACCATACCATCCCCAATAACCTGGGTATCCCCACCAATAATATGGGTAATAAGTTACAGTGGTTTGTGTATTCATTAAAATAGAAGGATTAATTAAAAAGTCCGAAGACTCCAAATCAGCAGCCTCAGTATAACCCAATGATTTAAATTTATTAATAATAACCTCTCTAATTTCATCAGATGTGCCATTTGTATAGAATTCTTCAATCTCTTCATCTTCAAGATAATCAGAGTATAGCATCACTGAATCTCGAACAAAGAAAGTGCTGTAGCTATTAAAATCAAATTCCGTATCGTAATTAGTAAAAGTAATGTCATATTCCTCTAAGGTAGCCGTTTCTTGTTGCTTATAACAAGAAGTTAACACTAAACTTAGTGATATAACAAAAAGGATTAACCATTTTGTTCTCATAGTTTCTTATTTTTGTTTTTTTTTACAAAAGTAGCAATTTATAGTTTAGAAACGAATCATTATGAAGACTAGCAATTTTAAAATATCGCATTTCATTAAGCAAGAAAGCCTTGGAGGAATACTACTTATCTTATCCACTGTTATTGCTGTCATCTGGGCGAATAATTCAGATTCTTATCATCATTTTTGGCATGAGATATATGTGGGTTTCACAGCAGGTGACTTTAATATTAAACACAGTATTGGACATTGGATAAATGATGGCTTAATGGCTATATTCTTCTTTACCATCGGATTAGAGATTAAGAGGGAGATTATGGGAGGTGAGCTTTCTTCCATGAAAAAAGCTTCTTTACCCATCATAGCAGCAGTTGGCGGAATGATGATTCCTGCTCTTTTCTACTTTTTTATTAATGGTTCCAATCCCGAATATAGCTCTGGCTGGGGTGTTCCTATGGCTACCGACATCGCTTTTGCATTAGGATTAATGGCCTTATTGGGAGATAAAGTCAATATAAATATTAAGATTTTCTTAACAGCCTTAGCCATTGCAGACGATTTGGGAGCTATTTTAGTTATTGCTGTTTTCTATACTGAAAATATTAATTTAAATGAACTAATTAATGCTGGCGTTTTCTTAAGTATACTTACTATAGCTAATAAAATGGGAGTTAGAAGAACAGCGTTCTACGCCCTTGTTGGATTATTTGGAGTTTGGACCTCTTTCTTATTCTCAGGAGTACATGCCACTATTGCTGGTGTTCTCATTGCCTTAACCATTCCTGCCCGACCAAAAATCGATGAAAAAGAATTTGTGGCTAAAGTAAAAATGAAAATTAATAAATTTGAACAGCAACTTGCGAATGACAATTCTTTACTCACTGCAAAACAAGCTCATTGTATTGAGGATATTGATACCGTATCCCAGGACGCACATACCCCATTGCAAAAATTGGAACATCACCTCCACCCTATCACTTCTTTCTTCATCCTTCCGCTATTTGCACTGGCTAATGCAGGAATTAAAATAGAAGGTAGCTTAGTAGATTTACTATTTAGCCCTGTTTCACTAGGAATTATGGCAGGATTAGTTTTAGGTAAAACCATTGGTATTACTGGATTTTCATGGATTGCCATTAAATTCAAATTAGCTCGACTACCAGAAGGCAGCGGATGGAAAGAACTTATTGGAGCTTCTATGATGGCGGGTATTGGATTTACCATGAGTATTTTTGTGGCAGAATTAGCCTTTGACGATAAAGATGTTATTCAAACTGCTAAAATCGGAATTTTTGCCGCTTCATTTATTTCTGCCATTTTAGGATTAACATTATTGAGCTTAAGCAGTAAAAACAAAAAACCTGGAAATTAATTCCAGGTTCTTTGCCTTTGCACTTTTCTCAATTTATTAAATGCTCCTAAAGAGCACAAAATATCTTATTTTATATAAATCTGATTATTCATGATGGCTCCTATAAATTGTCCATCATGGGTATAAACTTTTACACCGCTTCTTTGTACCTTATTGGATTTAAAATCCATCATGCCTTCAAGGCCTACCAATGTATAATTGTCATATTTCGCATACTCAGCGTTCCCAACAAAACCCTCTGACTCACAAGCTATACCAACTAAAACATCATTATTTTGATATATTCTTGCTAAACCAGTTTCAGGATTAATTCCTACTAGTTCACCTATTTCTATTTGCTCTTCCGACTCAAAATACTCCGCATACTTATTACTTTTCCCTCCTCCGATCAAATAGGAATATCCCAGTGGAATATTAATATCGCCATAAACATCGAGCTTATAATTAGGATCGTTAGAACCAATTTTCACTTTCCCATCAGGCATTATTTTCATTTTCTTGGAATCATTACGCTTGAAGTAAAAAATATCTTCCACTCCAGCAATCCACTCCGAATTTCCTCTTCGCAACTTTAATTGAGCTCTCTTTAATTCACTTGCAGAGTGTAATAGCACAAAATTTGAGGAGGCCATGGAATATATCTCTGCTGATGCATCACCGTATACACCCATCGTTTCCCAGTTTTTATCCCCCAAACCAAACACATGTTCATTTTTTACCCAATTATGTGACCAATAAATAGTTTTAGGACTTTGAGATTCATCACCCACAATAAAATCTCCATCTATAATTAAATTACTATTATTAAAAAGAATATCTGCAATATCCTCATCATACTTTATTTCCATTCTATAATTACGAGAGGAATTCTCATCAGCCGTAGATATCAAAAAATGTTTTCTCAATGTAAGTGGATCGGTGGTGTATTCACGAGCCGATAAAGCTGCTCCAAATTCTTCATCTGCACTTCTCCAATTGATATTGGCTTGAGCAGAATCTGCATTCATCCCAATTTTTATTAAATCGTTATCCAGCAAATTAGTCATATCAGAAGAAACAAATATCTCAGAATCCTCTCCCAATTCAATACCTTCCGAAGGGTTGTCTGTATGAATCCCCATATCTCCATCGAAATCAACACCTAAGTCGTTTTCATTCCAGATATCGTTGACAGTACTTGTTTCAGCATATAAAGCATAGGGTACAGAAAGCATTTTGGTCACTCCCATATCCATAAAGGACGAGCCAGTTCCGGAGCTATCTAATTCTAACATGATAAACTGATCTTCCTCACTCCAAGCAATATCAGACCACTGACCATAAAGCACTTCACCATCCCCAATTTTTAGATTTATTAATCCATAATCATTGCTTTCTATGCTATGTTCTTCACGATACACGATATCTCCATCTGGCTCCTCAGCCAGAATATTCACAATCAGTTTCACTTCTTGATTTGGAATCACTGAACCTTCAGTATAATGCAATACCGTCTGGAAGTTTATTTTTTCTGGTGCCTGAGCCCATACGCTTATTATAGCGCAAAAGAACAGACTTATTAATAATAGTCGTCTCATAGCTCTCTATTTTAAATATAATTTTCCATTTGCTAATAGCACTCCAATCGACTCTCCATCAACTGTGAAAACCATTCTACCATTCACCTGAAGCTGTGTTAAATTTGCTTCTATTTGTCCTTTTGAAACCACCAATGCAAATCCGGAGTCCTCCTCACGGCCTTTCTCATAATTACTCACAAAACCTGCTTTAGCGCTTGCAATTCCCATGTATATATCGCCACTTTCAAATTTTCTTAACTGACCAGTGCTAGGATTCAAACCTAGTACATCGCCATTGGTGACATCATCGTTTACAGGTAAATATGAACCTTTTCCTTCACCACCTACCAAATAGGCAAAACCACTGGAAACATTAATATTTCCATTCACATCTAATTTAGCAATAGGTTCATCCACATCAATTCCCACATCACCATCACCAGTAATTTTAAAGAAATTAGAGGATTCATGAATAATATTAAAGTCACCATCATGAGTCATTTTCCAATCATTTTCTCCATTTCTTAAGTGAAGACCAATATCATTGGTACCTGCATCATCATGAATTAACAATTCTACATTGCTATTGGCACGATATATTTCAAGCTGGGCATTTTCCCATGTTCCTTCTTCTTCCCAATCTTTATCCCCTATTCCCATTTTTTTGGTTCCATGAATAAAAACATCGCTATAGTATAGTGCTAATCCACTATTCGATTCTGTTCCCACTTGGAAAGTATTTCCATCCATGAGTTTCAAATTGGCATCAGTGATACTAATGTCCACTTCATTCTCACCAAAAGGCACATTAAACCGCTCTACCAAGTCTCCTGAAAGATTGCTTGTTGCAATGCTAAATTTTCGGGCCTGATCGCTTGGATAAGTCTCATACTCATAGGCTGATAATGCAATTTTGGAATCCCCGCTAGCATCCTGAAAATGTATTCCTGGCTTAGCATCTGGGCTATTCCATCTTAAATTCATCACTGCACCATAAGTCAAGGAATTTTTCACCGTGCTCAGCTGGATTCTATTATTAGTACCAATAGTTAAAGCTTCAGTAGGTTCATCTGTTTTAATGCCCACATTACCATCCATAAAATAAATGTCGTTTCCATTTTGCTGCCACATACCCTCACTTGCTGCAGTAGTTTCAGCATAGAAAGCATAAGGAACCGATGCAAATTCTTCAATTCCCATCAAATTATAAGTACTGGTTCCCGTTTGTCGAGCTTCCAGCTTTACAAAATGAGCATCACTACCCCAGCTAATATCAGAAAAACTTCCTGTTAAAACCTCACCTTTACCAATTCTGAAAGAGGCTAGTCCATTCGCATTAGTAGCTACACTATGTTCTTCGGAATAAACCGCAGTACCACTTGTACTTCCTAGTAATATGGAAACCTTAAAGTCCATACTCTGAAAGCTGATCACTGAGCCATCCTCAGCTCTAACAATCGTTTGATAGTTTATACCTTCGGGAGCCTGCGCTGATGCCCACAAACTCAATAAAGCTAACAAAAAGGGAAATAATCGTTTCATATTTTTATTTTTAATTCTTCATATTCAATTCATCAAAAAAGGCAATTCTAATATAACATACTTATACTTAGTGCTATTATACTATTTTATTGAAATTTGGTTACATTAGAAATGTTACTCGATGAAGCTCAGTCAAATGAGAATAAAAACTATCTTTGCAAAAATTTTTGAAAACGATAAAAACTAAAATATATGGCACTGAGCGAACAAGAACAAATAAGACGTAATTCGTTGAATGAGTTGAGGAAGCTTGGAATAAATCCTTACCCTGCAGAAGAATTTCCAGTGAATGCAACCGCAGCTGAAATAAAAGAAAAATTCCCTAATGATAATAGCTTATTTCAAGATATAAGTTTGGCCGGTAGAATTATGGGCCGCAGAATCATGGGAGCAGCTTCTTTTATTGAGTTAAAAGATTCCACCTCTAGAATTCAAGTCTATTTAAAACGTGATGAAATTTGTAAAGAAGATGACAAATCTCTTTATAATGACGTGTTTAAGAAGTATTCTGATATTGGTGACTTTGTTGGAGTTAAAGGTCGTGTTTTCATCACTAAAATGGGTGAAATTAGTATTCATGCCAGTGAATTTACCTTTTTATCTAAAGCTTTAAGACCACTTCCTATTGTTAAGGAAAAAGATGGAAAAACTTATGATGCTTTTACCGACCCTGAATTAAGATACCGCCAGCGTTATGTAGATTTAATTGTAAACGACCAGGTAAGTGATGTCTTTATCAAAAGAAGTCAGATTATCCAGAGCATGCGTAATTTCATTACCTCTCATGGATATTTAGAAGTAGAGACCCCAATTTTACAAGTTATTCCAGGTGGCGCATCGGCTCGTCCTTTTATCACTCACCACAACTCTCTCGACATTCCAATGTATTTGAGAGTTGCCAATGAACTCTACTTAAAGAGACTCATCGTTGGTGGTTTCGAAGGTGTTTTTGAGTTTGCCAAAGACTTCAGAAACGAGGGAATGGACAGAACACATAATCCTGAGTTTACACAAATGGAGATTTATGTTTCTTATAAAGATTATAAGTGGATGATGAATTTCACCGAAAAAATGTTGGAAACCATTGCCAATGATGTGCATGGTAAATCAACAGTAAAATTTGGTGAAAACGATATCAACTTTAAGGCTCCTTATGCTCGTGTACCTATTTTAGAAGCCATTAAAACCCATACAGGCCATGATTTAAATGGTAAAACTGAGGATGAAATTCGCGAAGCTGCTCGTGAAATGGGAATCGCTGTAGATGATTATATGGGCAAAGGAAAACTCATAGACGAAATATTCGGAGAGAAATGTGAGCATACTTATATTCAGCCTACTTTTATAACTGATTACCCTGTTGAGATGTCTCCTCTTTGTAAAAGACATAGAGATGATGAGAGTTTAACTGAGCGTTTCGAGTTGATGGTAAACGGTAAAGAATTGGCCAATGCTTATTCTGAATTGAACGACCCCATTGACCAGTTAGAAAGATTCGAAGACCAAAACAAACTAGCCGAAAGAGGTGATGATGAAGCCATGTTTATTGATATGGATTTTGTTCGTTCTTTGGAATATGGTATGCCTCCTACATCGGGAATGGGAATTGGAATCGACCGTTTGGTGATGTTTATGACCGATAATTCTTCTATTCAAGAAGTATTATTCTTCCCTCAGATGAAACCAGAGAAGAAAAAAGTAGAATTGACTGAAGAAGAAAAAATCGTTTTTGATTTATTGAAAGCTAAATCTCCAGTAGAACTAGCTGACTTAAAAGGGAAAACTGGTTTAAGTAATAAAAAGTGGGATACCGCTATCAAAGGACTCACCAAAAACAAACTAGCTAAAGTCACTAAAACTGATGACGGCTTGAACATTGAGTTTTTAGGATAATTGCTTTCTAAGAAATATAAAAAAGGATGGCAACACTTATAGTGATGTCATCCTTTTTTTCTATTTCCTTTTCTTCCTTTCTAAAATTCTTTCAATATATTTGTGGAAGCGATTGATAACATACTTAATCCTTAGGTATTAATCCAATTTAAGTAAATATGAAAAAACAGATACTAGAGAAAATAAAAACCTTAGTGTTGATCTTGACTATTTTGCTATTTCAGTTCTCATGTTCAGAAAAAAGTACAAAAAATTTAAGTTCCAATTTCGATAGCATCACTAATGAAATATATCATTTTGGAGACTCTCTGAAAATAAATACAAATTCTCCATATACGATTGACTCCATAGTCACCAAAATAGGAAACAAAAGAATTTCTGGTCCACTAAATATACTACTTGATTCAACTGATCTTAAATATGGAAAAAACAGAATCATTCAAAAAGTCTATTTTACAAAAGACTATCGCAATAGAAATATTACCTATAGAAGTGTTATAACTATTCATCCTTCCACTATGGAAGAAGATATTGAATATGAAATTATAAACGAATACCCTCATGACCCATCACATTTCACCCAAGGCCTAATATGTAACAAAGAAGGCAATATAATTGAAAGTACAGGTGAATTTGGAGCTTCCAAATTGCTTGAGTATAATTTAGGAAGTGAAGCCAATATTAAGGAGGTAAAATTATCAGATAACTATTTTGGTGAAGGTGTTGCTAGTTTAAATGGAAGGATATATCAGTTAACATGGCTCAATCGAAAAGGGTTTATTTATGAGAAAAGTTCATTTGAGAAAACTAGAGAGTTTTTATACCCAGAGCAGATCAAACAAGGTTGGGGCTTAACAACAAATGGGACGCAACTAATCCTATCCGATGGTAGTCATATAATCTATTTCATTGAAGAAGAAAGTTTATCAAAAGTATCCAGAAAAACAGAAGTCTTAGGCTATAAAAAAGTATATAACTTCTTAAATGAATTGGAGTATGTTGACAATTATATCTATGCCAATATCTTGGAATCTGATAAAATAATTAAGATTAATCCTAAAAATGGTGCAGTATTGGGTATCATTAACTTAAAGGATATTTGTGAACCTTATAAAAGCCACGGTGTATTAAATGGCATCGCTTATCATCACAAAAATGAGACTTTCATTATCACAGGTAAAAATTGGCCTAAGATGTTCGAAATTAAACTGAAGTGATGAAGAAATAAAAAAGGGATGTCATCACATGAAGTGATAACATCCTTTTTTTATTCTTCAGTTAAACCAGCTACCTCACAATAGTTCCCAAATGCTCACCATTTACAATTTTCAATAAATTGCCTTTGGTATTCATATCGAAAACATAGATAGGAAGACTATTCTCTTTACAGAGGGTAAAAGCGGTTAAATCCATAATTTTTAATCCTTTTTCATAGGCTTCATCAAATGAAATCTCACTGTATTTTGTGGCGGTTGGATCTTTTTCTGGATCGGCAGTATAAATGCCATCTACACGCGTTCCTTTCATAATCACATCGGCTTCTATCTCTACTGCTCTTAATGCACTAGCGGTATCAGTGGTAAAAAATGGATTTCCAGTCCCTCCAGCAATCACTACCACATAGCCCTGTTTTAAATAATCAACGGCAATTTTTCGGCTCATGGCCTCCGCCATGGGTTTCAAAGTTAATGTAGAAAGCAATTTCACTTTTAATCCTGTTTTTTCTAAAGCACCTTGTAATGCCATGGAATTGATAACCGTAGCCAGCATCCCCATATAATCACCTTGAACTCTATCCATTCCTTCACCAGCACCTTGTAATCCGCGGTAAATATTACCTCCTCCAATTACAATTCCAACTTCTTTTCCAGCATCTACCACTTCTTTTATCTCTGAAGCATATTCGCCTAAACGAAGAGGGTCGATACCATATTGCTGCTCACCCATCAATGCTTCACCACTTAATTTTAAAAGTATTCTATTGAATTTCATATAGTTGTATTTTGTATTTCCGAAGAATAAAAATAGTCATTTTTTTTATTTCTACCTAAATAATTAGCATTCATATACAGTCTCCTTTCCGAAATGCTAAATGATTTTAAAAAGTCAATGGATTCAAACATATGATTAAATTTGCATTCAGATGAAAAACGCATTATATATCACTTTTCTTGTTTTGTTCCTCATGGGAATAAATATAGAATCCTATAGCCAAGAATTAAAACTTTTTGATCCTGCCACTAGTGGTCAGAAAAAACCTAAAAAGACCAAACAAAAACTAGCTACAGAGTTTTATATAGATGGAGAATACAATAAAGCAACTCAGGTTTTTGAGGAGCTCTACGAAGAAAACCCCAGCGATTATTATTACAGATACCTACTCTATTGTTATGTGCAATTAGAAGAGTTCCGTAAGGCAGAACGTTTAGTTAAAACGGCCAAAAAAGAAAGCGGTAAAGCCTATAAAGAGTTTTCAGATATGGGTTATATTGAGCAAAAAAAGGGCAATGTAGAAAAAGCCAATAAGCTATTTGCTAAAGCCATTAAAGAATTACCAGCCAACAAAGGAGCCATCCTACAACTTGCCAATGATTTCAGAAGCAGAGGACAATCTGATTTGACTGAAGAAACCTATTTTGCTGGACAAAAATTGCTAGGAGAAGAATATGGCTTCGAAAGTGAACTGGGATATCTTTACTATTATTTGGAACAATACGATAAAATGACCGATGCTTATCTCGATCTTCTAGAGATAAAGCCCGAGCAAATGAAAATTGTTCAATACCGCATTCAAACCGCTTTTAGAAGAGATAAAGAGGACCAAATCTATCCATATTTAAAACAAGAATTACTGACAAGGATTAAAAAGAATGAGGATGCCAATCAATATAGTGAGCTCCTATTATGGTTAAGTATCCAACGAAAAGATTTTAATATAGCAGTAATACAAGCCAAAGCTTTAGATAGACGAGATGGCGGAGAGTATTTCAGAGTTTTCGATTTAGCAAAGGTGATGATGAATAATGGAGCCTATACACAAAGTATTTCAGCTTTAGATTATATCGTTTCAAGAACAGGAGCTAAAGATCAAGTTTATTATCCAGAAGCCAGACAGTCTCTTTTATCTGCTAAATATGGCGATTTGAGATCTAAAAACAATCCTAGTGATGAAGAAGTTGACAAACTAAGCCAAGAATTCTTAAGTACATTAGATGATATGGGTAGATTTAGATTTACCATACCCATGGTGATGAATTATGCGGAACTACTCACCTATTATCAAGACGAAGCCGAAAAAGCGATTGAAGAACTCAATATACTTGTTGAACATCCTGGCCTCAATAAGGCCGAAAAGGCTCCAGTGAAATTATTATTAGGTGATATTTATTTATTAAACGACAATCCTTGGGAGGCTACCCTCCTCTTTTCTCAGGTGGAAAAGGATTTTAAAAACGATGAAATTGGTTTCGATGCCAGACTAAAAAATGCCAAACTTTCTTTTTATATTGGAGAGTTTGATTGGTCAAAGGCACAATTGGATATTTTAAAAGCGGCCACTGGAAAAAGAATTGCCAACGATGCGATGAATTTATCACTTTTCATTGCTGAGAATTTAGATGCCGATAGCAGTACTAGAGCTTTAGAATATTATGGAAAAGCTGACCTTCTCTATTTAAGGAAAAAAGACAGCTTGGCTCTGCAAACACTAGATAGCATTTTTATGCTCAGCCTATATCATGATATTTTTGATAATGTTTGGATGCGTCAATCTGAGATTCTCTTAGCTTCATACAAATACGAGGAAGCCAAAGAACTTCTAGAAAAGATTATTGACCAATATCCTGATGGATTGCTGGCCGACGATGCGATATGGGCTTTAGCAGATATTGAATGGTCTCATTTTAATAATGAAGAAAAGGCAAGTGAATGGTATAAAAAAATACTCACCGATTATCCAGCGAGTATTTATACCAATGAGGCTAGAAAAATATTCCGAACCTTGCGTAATGATTTTCCTTTAAACGAGGATGCGGATTCTTTATAGAATACCGCATCATCTCATCATCCTAAAATCTACCTTTTACATTCTGCTCTTTGGCCCCTTGAAGACCTTTGACCTTTGCCTTTATTTCCTTTTTTTCCTCTTACCTGATTGGCATCGAATTTCGCTTTTTGCTCATCATCTAAAATAGTTCTCACTTTTAGCTTGCCTTCAATTCTAAGTTTCTGCACCTCTGTTCTTAGCTGACTAATTTCATCAACTTTAGCATAAATGGCTTTTTCATTTGGACTATCAGCAATCATCAATTTGTCCAATTCAGCTTGCTTTACTTTTACTTCGGCGTTAATAGGTGTTGTTTTATCCATGATGCCTGTGAAAATAGCCTTTGCTTGTTCATCTTGTTCTGCTGTTAAATCTAAACAGGCTAGACGATCTGCATTTCTGTAATTTCTGCCATCTCTATTTCCATCTCTATTTCCATCTCTATTTCCATTCTGAGCAAATACTTGGAAACTCCCAGCAAAGATTAAAAGTACTAATACGGGGGCAATTAATTTTCTTGTTTTCATATTATCAATTTTTTAATGTTGTTTTTTTATTTGCTTCTTTGATAAAGATGAAAGAGAAAAGTTTAATGGGAATCAAAAATAAATCTGGATTTAACGTATTTTAGGAATCTACAAATTGAAAAAGAACACCTTCTTCGAGCTTGAAATGGCCAAGCAAAGGAAAAGAAGTAAAGTGTTGTAAGAAATTGTAAAGGGTAGGAAAGAATTGTAAAATATCAATAGCGTGCTAAAAATTATTTTGAGGTGTTCAAATAATACTTAAATTAAATCGAATTAATTAATTGCAAAACCCTGTTTATTATTTTTTTTTGTTTGCCCCGACCCTAAAGGGAGCAAAAAAAACATCAATCTAAACAAAATAGGACGAAAGTCTAAGGAATGGCAGAAATATCAAATCGAAGAAGAAACAAACTATTTTATCATTCTATCATTCAATCATTAAACACCCTAATACTCAGCAATTGCACGAACCGGAGAACCATCAGCATCGCTAATAAAAAGTGGAAAAGCACTAAAACGAAATATTTGAGACCTAATGGTATCTAAGTGACAAAGGTTTTCAATAATAACGATATCATTTCCTAAAACTTCATGATGAACTTCGTACTTCGTATTCTCTTCTTGATCAATAGAAATAGCATCAATTCCGATTCCACCTAGTCTAAAACCTGATAAATATTCGGCGCCTTTTATATCTAATGCTGGATATTTTTTAAAATACGCTGGACTTCCCCACTTCTCCGACCAGCCAGTATTAAGAATAACAAAGTCACAATCTCTAATAATAGACTCAAATTCACTCAAATACTCATCCTGAGCTTGTTCATCTATATCCTCCCAAGAAAAAGGAATGAGACAAGCTTTACCAGAGAATTTAGAAATGGGGTAATCGTCTAAGGTCTTCCCTCCTCCAATCATATGCGCAGGTGCATCCATATGTGTTCCCACATGGGTGACCAAGCCTAAAGCTTTTTCTGCAAAGCCATCTTTTTCCACACTATATAATTGCTCAATCTTTACTTCAGGAGTCCCTGGAAATACAGGCATTCCATTCTCAATCTTATGACTTAAGTCTATGATATGCATTTTTCTAATTATTTGCCACAAATGTATGACAATTTAAAGATTGCTATTCCATAACAATTCTGTAATTTTATCGGCTATTAAAAAAAACGGAGGAAAAGTGTCGAAGAAAGTTGCAGAAACACCATTAATGAAACAATATAATGCCATAAAAGCGAAATACCCAAAGGCTTTATTACTTTTTCGTGTGGGCGATTTTTACGAAACTTTTAATGAGGATGCAGTAAGAGCTTCCAAAATTCTTGGCATTGTTCTTACCAAAAGAGCCAATGGAAAAGCGGCTTATGTGGACTTAGCTGGCTTCCCACATCATTCTTTAGATACTTATTTACCAAAACTGGTGAAAGCTGGTGAAAGAGTCGCCATTTGCGACCAACTTGAAGACCCAAAAACCACCAAAACCATCGTAAAAAGAGGCGTTACAGAACTCGTTACTCCTGGCGTTTCTTATAATGACCAGGTTCTAGAAAACAAGAAAAATAATTTCTTGGCTTCCATCGATTTCCATAAGAAGACTAGTGGTATCTCCTTTCTCGATGTGAGTACTGGTGAGTTTTTTATCGCTCAAGGAAATAATGAATATATCGATAAATTACTTCAAGGATTTCAACCCAATGAAATCATCGTTCAGAAAAATAAGCTGACCGAGTTTAACGGACTTTTTGGTAGTAAGTATTACTCTACTACCTTTGATGATTGGGTTTTTTCTCAAGATTTTGCCAACGATATTTTGCTCAAACATTTCAAAATAACTTCTTTCAAAGGTTTTGGTATAGAAAATATGGCCCATGGAATCATTGCTGCTGGAGCGGCTATGCATTATCTTTTCGAAACCCATCACCGAGAGGTGGAACACATTAATAAGGTCACTAGAATAGAGGAAGACCACTATGTCTGGCTAGATAGGTTCACCATTAGAAACCTTGAATTGATACATTCTCCTCACGAAAATGCTAAAACCTTACTCGATGTTATTGACAGAACTGTTTCTCCCATGGGCTCCAGAATGCTCAAACGTTGGGTAGTTCTTCCTTTGAAAAATCAGCAACCGATTGAGGAGCGTTTAGAAATAGTTGATTATTTTTATAATAATCAGAAACTCAGAGACCGTTTATTTCATGAAGTCAATCAATTAGGTGATTTAGAAAGATTAGTAGGAAAAGCGGCCACAGGGAAAATAAATCCCAGAGAGGTTTTACAGCTTAGAAATGGTTTAATTATAGTGGAGAAAATCCAAGAACTGATTAAAGAAATTCCGATTCCAGCATTGGAGAAAACTCGAGAACAGCTTAACTTTTGTCCTAACCTAAGAACTAGGATAGAAACAGAAATAAAAGACGATCCTTCTGCACTTATTATCAAAGGGAATGTCATTGCAGATGGCGTTAGTGAGGAGCTCGATGAATATCGCCAGTTGGCTTTTAAAAGCAAAGACATCCTCAAAGGCATTCAAGAAAGAGAATGTGAGCGAACGGGTATCACGAGTTTGAAAATCGGTTTCAATAATGTGTTTGGTTATTATTTAGAGGTCACTCACGCGCATAAAGACAAAGTTCCAGAGGAATGGCATCGAAAGCAAACTTTAACCAATGCGGAGCGCTATATTACCGAAGAATTAAAAGTATTAGAACAAAAAATTCTTTCTGCACAAGAGAAAATCTTAGCCATTGAATTCAAGCTCTATCATAATCTTGTTCTTGCGCTACACGATTATATTCAACCCATACAAAATAATGCTTTTCTTCTGGCCCAACTAGATGTTTTATTAGCCTTTGCTCAAATTGCAGATGAGAATAATTATAGCAAACCTGTTATTGATAATTCTCTTAACATTGATATCAAGGAAGGTCGGCACCCGGTGATTGAGCAACAATTAGAACCCGGTGTTGATTATATTTCTAACGATGTTTATCTAGACCATGAGAGTGAACAAATCATGATCATCACTGGGCCAAATATGAGTGGTAAATCAGCATTCTTGCGACAAACTGCGCTTATAGTCTTAATGGCTCAAATTGGCAGTTTTGTTCCTGCAAAGGCTGCTAATATTGGTTTGGTAGATAAAATATTTACACGTGTTGGCGCTTCCGATAATATTTCATCGGGAGAATCTACATTTATGGTGGAAATGAACGAAACCGCTAGCATCTTGAATAATATCAGTAATAGAAGCCTGATTTTGCTCGATGAGATTGGCCGCGGAACCAGCACCTATGATGGAATCAGTATAGCTTGGGCTATTACGGAATTCCTACACGAACATCCGCTATATCATCCAAAGGTTTTATTTGCCACCCATTATCATGAACTGAATGAAATGGCCAATACCATGAAAAGAATCAAGAATTTTCACGTGACTGTAAAAGAAGTTCAGAACACGGTTTTATTCTTGAGGAAGCTGAAAAAAGGAGGTAGTGAGCATAGTTTTGGAATACATGTAGCTAGAATGGCTGGAATGCCAACCTGGGTTTTAGACCGAAGTCATGAAATTTTAGAACAGCTAGAGGAGACCAGAAAACAAGGAGCATTAGAGAGTACGAGCAAGAAATTGGCAAACAAGAAAAAGAAGAAAGACGATTATCAACTCAGTTTCATACAATTGGACGACCCGTTATTATACCAAATTAAAGAAGACATCTTAAAGACGGACATTAATACGTTAACCCCAGTGGAAGCCCTTATGAAGCTAAATGAGATCAAAAAGCTTTTAGGAAATTAATTGCTCATTTTTTCTTGTTTACTAAATAAAATATTATGTATATTTGCAACCGCAAAACGCGAAAGTAGCTCAGCTGGTAGAGCATGACCTTGCCAAGGTCAGGGTCGCGGGTTCGAATCCCGTCTTTCGCTCAAAAGTTCTTTTATATGGCCTTAGATGGAATAAGTTTACCGATTCCATCAGAATATAAAGGTAGATGCCCAGGTGGTGGAACCGAGTTTACGAGCTCCCACCACACAGGTTAAATCTAATGCCCAGGTGGTGGAATTGGTAGACACGTTGGACTTAAAATCCAATGATCATCGCGATCGTGCGGGTTCAAGTCCCGCCCTGGGTACACACTGCGAAAGTAGCTCAGCTGGTAGAGCATGACCTTGCCAAGGTCAGGGTCGCGGGTTCGAATCCCGTCTTTCGCTCTCAGAGCTTTTGTATCAACAAAAGCTTTTATTTTTTAGAGTAAAAACTCTAGAATACGTTCTTTAAATATAATGGAAACAGGTCTACAGGTTTTCATTTTAGATTCTCGATGCTCAAGTGGTGGAATTGGTAGACACGTTGGACTTAAAATCCAATGATCATCGCGATCGTGCGGGTTCAAGTCCCGCCTTGAGTACTAAAAGCTACAAAACGTAAAGTTTTATAGCTTTTTTTGTTTATATTTGAGAGATGTTCTACAGGTCAAGGCAAAATTCTGGGGGAATTGATTTTGTATTCATCAATAATTATCACAGTTTAGACT